>CAYUVM010000247.1:0-6954 GCA_964447935.1 uncultured Cytophagia bacterium
TGACGAGCCGACCTCCGCGCTCGACCCCGGCCTCGTCGATGAAGTTTTGCTCGTGATGAAACAATTGGACGACGAAGGCATGACGCAAATCGTGGTAACGCACGAAATGCGCTTTGCCCGCGATGTCGCCGACAAAGTCGTCTTTTTTGAAGGCGGCAACATTGTCGAAAGCGGCTCTTCCGAGCAAATGTTCTCTTCGCCTGCCGACGAGCGCACGAGAAAATTTTTGAAAAAATTTCTATGAAAACAAATGGCAGAATAATTCTCGGCATATTGATTTAAAAATTATCTTCTTGCCGATAAATTATTCTGCGTCTCAATTCTTCTTTCTGCAACCCAACGGCGGCTCGTATTTGACTGCAATGTTCAGAAAAAATCTTCTCCTAATTCTTTTGCTTTTTAGCAACGCCATAAGCTGGGCGCAAACCCCATCCGCAAAAACGTTGCGCTGGGGCGCGGATTCCGAAGGCGGGGCACCGTTTATTTTTCCGGATCCACAAAATCCCAGCCGCTTGCTCGGCTTCGAAGTCGATCTGGTCGCCGCCATTGCGGCGGAATTGCAGCGCGAGCCGGTGTTCGTGCAAAACCAATGGGATGGTCTCGTGCCGGGGCTGCGCATCGACAACTACGACATTGTGGTCAACGGCCTCGAAATCACGCCGGAGCGCGAACAGGAAATTAATTTTTCGATTCCCTATTACGCGACCTTTGAGCAATTGACGGTGCGCAAAGACACGTATGATCTCAACAGTCTGCAGGATTGTGCCGGCAAAATTGTCGGCACGCTGAAAGCCTCGCTCGCCGAGCGCATTTTACAGGCGCCGGGCAATATCGAGATTCGCCCCTACGACGGCCAGATTACGGCCTACGAAGATTTGGCGCTAGGCCGGCTCGATGCCGTGCTCATGGATCATCCCATTGCCCTGTATTACGGCTATCCTAATCCGCAATTAAAATTTGTTGGCGATCCGATCGGCGAGATGAAATACGGCATTGGCTTGCGCAAAGAAGACCCGGCGCTGCTACAGGAAATTAATGAGGCGTTGCGCCGCCTGATTGCGAACGGAACCCTGCGCACGATTTACGAGCGCTGGAATATGTGGACGCCGCGCCTCACCGAATTTTTTCAGGACACGCGCGCCGTAAACACGCCGCCCGTCGCGTGGCAGGCATTTTTGCGCGAGCATCAGTTGGAAAAAACATGGCGCGACAAGCTCCAAAAATATTTCAAAGATTATCTGCCGCTGCTGGCGCGTGCCGCCGTCACCACCATCGGCCTGTCGATTTCCTCGATGCTGCTGGCCATTCTCTTTGGCCTGCTCCTGGCACTGACGCGCTTGTATGCGCCCGCGCCGTTTTCAACGCTGGCCACGGTTTACATCGAAGCGATTCGCGGCACGCCGTTGCTCGTGCAATTGCTGTTCATTTATTACGCACTGCCGCAATTGCTCGGCATCAAACTTTCGCCGGTGATCGCCGCCATCGCGGGACTGGCGTTCAACTACGCCGCGTACGAAGCGGAAAACTATCGCGCCGGCATTCTCTCGATTCCGCGCAGCCAGATGGAAGCGGCACTGGCGCTCGGCATGACGCGCTGGCAGGCGCTGCAGCATGTCATCATTCCGCAAGCGTTGCGTCTTGTTCTGCCGCCGGTGACCAACGATTTTATTTCACTGATCAAAGATTCATCCGTCGTTTCTGTTATTGCGATGGTGGAATTGACGCGCGAATACCAGCGGCTCGCCGGCATTGATTTCGATTATCTCGGCCTCGGTTTGTTGGTGGCGGCGATGTATTTTGTGATCGGCTTCCCGTTCGTGCGCCTTGCCGGCTGGGCGGAAAAACATTTTGCGGTTGATAAACGCGCGCCGGGGAAAAACTAAATCAATAATTTGGCAAGGTCAGTTAACCCACAGAGCACAGCAAAGTATGGCATTTTATTGATTCGCGCTCTATTGGTGTTGTGCCCTCGGTGGCTTGTGTAAAAAAGTGACATTTTCAAGATCGTCTGTTTTTCTTTTTTTAGCCTTTTATCTTTTTTCTAAAATTATGACTGCCTTCATCATTGTTGCCCTCGCGGCCCTCTTCTTGTTGATTCTCATTTGGCGCTGGATTGTGTTGCAGCGCCGCAGCCGGCAAGACGGTGAATCGTTTGCCGGCCGGTCGACCATTTCGGAATTGTTTTCAAAAGATAAGCGGAACAAACGAAAACCATAGAAGTGCATTGAGAGCAAAACCATTTTAGACAAATCGATTTTGGGCAATGGTTTTGCATCTCTCAAGGCGCTTCGAATAAATATTTGGGAGCCATTTATGTACAGCGTATTTGCAGTGGTTGATACGACCGTTAAAGCGGTGACGGCAAGCAAGGCTTCTACACCGTTCTGGCAAAGCCTGATACTGGAACTGCTCAAAAATCCCGGCATTTTCTGGCTGATTTTTGTGAGCATCCTGCTGAAGTTATTTTATAAACCGATACGCTACGACTTATTACCCAATCTCAGCGGCTTCAAAGTGATGGGCGTGGAGTTTTCTTTTGTGCAGGCTTCGATTACGCAGGCTATCGAATTGGCGGAAAAATCGAAAGAGTTTCCCGGCGTGGAAATTTCGGCTGCGGATCGGCAGCGCGTGCTCAATCGCGTCAAGAAAAATGCCGGCCTGTTTCGCGGCCGGCGCATTTTGTGGATCGACGATTTTCCCAACAGCCCGGCCAATGAACGGGAAATGCTGCAAAGCCTGCTCACCAATGTAGAGATGGCGGCCAGTACCGCGGAAGCAGAGACTTTGCTCCAAGAAAAAAAGTATGATATTATTCTCTCCGACATGAAACGCGGCACCGACAACGCCGCCGGCATCAAGTTTCTACAAGAATACGCCAAGCGCGAAAAACGCGTGCCGGTTATTTTTTATATCGGCCACTCTGATCCGTCCAAAGGCGTTCCGCCGTATGCTTTCGGCATCACCCACCGTCCGGATGAATTGTTGCATTTGATTATGGATGCGCTGGAAAGAGTGAAGTCGTAATGTGACTTTAGTGCTTTGTTTCCTTAAGATGCTGTTAAAAAATAAAATTTACAAATTTGTAGTCCCGCCCCCTTGTGGGGCGTTTTCTGAGTATAACTATTATCGGCTTCGACAGCAGCCCACAAGGGGCTGGGACTACGAAAATACGGAAAGTTTATTTCTTAACGGGCCCTAAAGTCATCAAAGTGTCACCCCGAGCGAAATCGAGGGGTGTGTCATGGTTCGACTCCGCTCACCATGACAAAATAAATTACCACCAAGGCAAAAGACCCGAAGCATATTTTTCTTGGTGTCTTCGGGGTTTAAAAAATTTGCACTGCTGAAAATACTTTCATGAACCAAGCCGATCATCCACTTCCCCCAAACATCGACTGGGAGCCGTTGCTGTTCAATCTCAAACGCCAGAAACTGGTGCCGTTTTTAGGCGCCGGCGCGGCGTTGGGTGCGGAAGGCGCGCCCGGTTTGCCCGGCGGCGGCAAGCTGGCCGAAACCCTTGCTAATGAATGCGGCTATCCCGGCGGTGAGTCGCGTGATTTGCTCCGCGTCGCCCAATATTATGCGCTGAAATTCGGCGAACTGCGCTTGCGCGAATCGATTTATGAAAAGCTCAGCACCGCCGAGGTGAAGCCCGGCGAAATACACAACCTGCTCGCGGGCTGGCCGCTCAAAGTCGTGTTGACCACAAATTATGACAATCTCATGGAGCGCGCCTTCAGCAAAAAAGATAAAGATCCCGCCAAAACCCTGTATCAACGCCACGGGGATCAGGAGCAAATCAAAATTCCGCCCACCATTGACAAACCGCTGATTTATAAACTGCACGGCTCGCTCGACGACGTCGACTCGATGGTGATCACCGAAGACAATTACATTGATTTTCTTATCAGTCTCATTGAAGGCAATCCGAAATTGCCGGACGCGGTGAGCGCGATTTTTCGCTCGGACAGCATTTTGTTTATCGGCTACGGTTTGAAAGATTGGAACATTCGCGTGCTGCTGCGCTATTTTCGCAAAGACAATGACATTCGCTCCTTTGCGGTGCAGCGCGATTTGCGCGCCGTGGCCAACAACGATGCCAGCCGTGAATGGGAAAGCATCGTGCTGTATTGGGAACGCAAAAATATTTCCGTTTATAACTGCGATGCGCTCACGTTCGTGCGTGAACTGGATCGCCGCTATCGGGAGAGCATAGCTAATGGCTGAGCAATTGCGAGCGTTCCCCGGCTTGCATTATTTTGAAGACAACGCCCTCGATCGCGCGTTGTTCTTTGGCCGGGAAACTGAAATCAAACAACTCGCCGAGCGGATTATTGCGGAAGATCTCACGGTGTTGTTCGGCAAATCCGGCGACGGCAAAACCTCGCTGATCAACGCCGGATTGAAACCGGCGCTGCGGGAAGCGGGCTATTTACCGGTGCGGGCGCGGGTTTTTAATGTTTCCAACGCGAAAACGCCGCTGGCGGCGCTGTACGAAGTGATTGCCGAGGAAGCAAACGCGCACGGCTTGACGTTGCCGCCGAATTGGCGCCACGACACGCTGTGGGAAAGTTTTCTCGCGCTGCGCCCGACCCCGGAAAGCGGGTTGAAACCGATTGTGTTGATTCTCGATCAGTTTGAAGAGTTGTTTACGCTGATGGCCGGGCGCTCGCAGGCGCAGGAAAATTTCATCGCGCAATTGGCCGATCTTGTGCGGGGGCGCTTGCCGGAAGCTGTCCGTGAAAAATATCGCGCGCAATTGGCGGCATTGGCACCGCAAAGCGAACAAGCGCGCCAGCTCGAACAACTGCTGTACGGGGCGTCCGCGCCGGCGCTGCGCATTTTGCTTTCGCTGCGCGAAGATTATCTCGCGTTTTTGAACAACCTCGGCCAGCGCATTCCCAAAGTTTTTGCGAGCCGTTATCGTCTCTCCTCGCTGACCATCGAACAGGCGCGCGTTGCGATTGCCAACCCGCCGCAACAAGAGGTGCTGAGCGACAAAAAATTTCATATCGAAGAAAACGCGATTGAAGCGCTGCTCAAATTTCTCACCGTGCAGAGCAGCCGTTCCGGCGTGAACGAAGAAATCGTCGGGCCGCCGCAATTGCAGGTGTTGTGCCAGCAGTTGGAGGCGCAAATGCGCCAGCGCGGCAAAAGCAGCATCAACGTCGATGATCTCGGCGGCGACGCCGGCATGCGCCAATTGCTCTCGCGTTATTATCGCGGTATTTTGGAAAAATTTCCGCGCCTGCGTTTCGGCGCCGGGCCGCGGCGCTTGTCCGGAATATGGGGTTTTGTGCGGCGGTTGCAGCTTTTACACTCGCCGCGTTTGGCTGTGCGCCGTTTGTGTGAAGAGCGCTTGATCACCGCCGGCGGCAACCGCAACAGCCGCCACGAAGACGAGATTCTGCGCGAGATCGGCGTGGCCTCGGCGGATTTGCAGCAGTTGGTGGAAAGCCGCCTGCTGCGCCGCGAGCCGCGTTTGCAAGAGTCGTTTTATGAATTAAGCCACGACAGTCTCGTGCCTTCGCTGCTCGTCGCCGGTGGCAATCGGCAGGCGTGGGTGACGGGTTTGAAAATTGCCGCCTTCGCGGCGCTGATCTTGGTTTTTACCAAAGTGGGTTTGCCGTATGCGCAAAGCTATTATGAAATGAATAGCCTGGTCAAAGCCTTGGCAGCGGCAAAAAAGGACGAGACTAAAGTTGCCTCCTTCCGCGACCGGCTGGAGCAAGCGCGCTCCATCGTGCCGGCGAAAAAATTTGCCGAGCTCAACAAAGAGTTTGATGATTGGCGCCTCGACACGCTGCAAACAGCCTTTCTGCAATCGTCTAATTTAAACCGGGCCGATACGCTGTTAAAAAAACTCGCCGATGAATATCCTCGCCAAACCGACTTGATTGCGACGCTTTCCGACACCTTGAAGAAACGCCATATTCGGCTGATTGCGCAAAGATATCGGCGTCTCGTTGAGGGAAATGTTGTTTCTGCAGAAACGTTGACGCAGGCCGGCACTTTGCTCGATTCAGCCTATGCCGTTTTTAATGGCGATACTCGCATCACCGTATTGAAAACAGATCTGGAAATTAGGCGCGGCAATAGAAGAAAGGCGCAGGAATTAACCAATGAAATTACGCTCGATCAAATTAAAGGGGAAAGAGTTTCCAAAACTTTAGTTGAGTTTGCCGACAAAGCCGCCGTGTTTCATTTGCGCCGCACGTCAAGCCAGAGTTTAACGGAAGAAGAAGTACAAAGCATGATCAGAAAATATGATTTTTATTGCGGTGGTAAATGGCCGTGGAGCAATCTAGATGGTAGAGACATTGCGAATAATTTTACCTCTGTTCATGGTGGACTGGCGATTTTAGATGGCGCGACAGGTTTGTTATGGCAACAATCGGGTTCACCCAATGATATGACGTTTGCCGAGGCGCAAAAATATATTGAAGAATTGAATCGCCAAAAGTTTGCCGGCTACAATGATTGGCGATTGCCGACACTGGAAGAAGCGATGTCGCTCATGGAGCCGGTGCAAAATCGTGGTTTGTACATTGATGCGAAGTTTGATGGTAATCAGCAGTGGATTTGGACGTCGGATATTTATAGCGCGGGGCGGGCGTGGCACGTCGCCTTTGTCCTTGGCCATTGCAGTCACTACGCCATTGTCTCTGGCCTCTACGTCCGTGCTGTGCGCTCGTGACAATCTGGAGCATTTGATCCTTTTTCTTTTTTGACTCTTTTAACAGAGCGAGCGCCAGCCTCCAGCCGCAGGCGAGCGGTCGAAATTTTTTTTGAAAAAATCACGTCGTGTGCGGTGAAGTCCGACCTGGGCGCGAGGATTTTTCAAGTTTTGGGAATGTCGCCGCCCAGGTCGGACTTCGCTTTTTCGGAACCCCAACGCCCTTTCTCTTCGTTCGCTTATTTTAAAAACGTTTTTTTTAAATTAACGAAATAATC
>CAYUVM010000248.1:0-6934 GCA_964447935.1 uncultured Cytophagia bacterium
GTAGTAATTTTTTTTCGCTCTTGCACTAAAAAACTCCCCGACTGCTCAAATATTTTTTGTATAATTCCAGCGCCGATTTGCCATCCATTTCATATAGCACATTTCCCTGCGAACGCGTAATTAAACGCGTGGGGCCAAAGGTATCCCAGCCGCCAAGCGAGCCATAACCGACTTTGAGGCGATTGCCATAAAAGCCGAGCACGCCGATGGAGTTTTGTAAGACCTGATGATCCCATAAAACATAAGTTTCCTGCATGCGCTCGCCATCTCCGGATAATCCGCCGGTGGCGGCGACGCCCACCGGCAAGTGTTTCGTTAAACCCTGCACCAATTCACTGCCATTGATGTGAACGCCTTCCGAGAGCACGAACGCGTGAACGAGGCCTTCGGGTTCGAGCATTTGGCCGAGGCGTTCGCCGGCTTGATAGCTCTCCTCCGGGCCGGCAACGGTGATTTGCGCGCCTTTGATCTGCGTATGCTCAAAATGAATGGCGGTAACCACCAGCGAATCGTCGCTCACTTGCGTACCGGCGATCTCTCCGGCGGTGGAGCAGCCGAAAAAATGCGCCTGCGGATAAGCCTGGCGAATCTCATGCAGAGGCTCACCGGTTTTAAATAGTTGGGTGCCGCCGAAAACAAAAACCAATTGCGCTGTGTCGGCGAGTTGTCCTGGCCGGCCGGGTTGCCAGCCAATCTTGGGCGTCCAGACAGTTTGTTCGATTTTCATAGGGCTGTGCTCGTTGAAGGAATGATTTGGACCCGATTTGATCTGATTGAGAAATTGGTAAGGATAACCATGTGGTGTAGCCCGTATCTTACTCACGCTGCCAACAGTGTCTAATAGCTTCTCATCGATAAAAATGCTAAACCCGTATGATTAGGCTGGCGGCCTTGCCGGCGCAATATTTTTTACTTCGATTGGTGAATATGCGGTTTTAAGGGCACTCGCTTCGGAAATGGAGGCGCACAACCAACGCGCAAAATTTAAATCATACATTGTGGGAAGCCTAAATTAGCCATTTTGGTTTTATGAGTCAAGACAAAATTCTGTCACTATTCATCTCGTGCTTGCTTTTCGGCGATAATTCTGTTAATTTGTTTCACGCTTGTATTATTATTTAGAACAATTGCTACTTCACCTTAAAATACGCGTTTCCGTAAAGCGCAATTCTCGCGGTGATAAAAAGTACTGCAAAAATAATTTGACCGCGTAACACCGTCCGGCGGAAGCCATGTCCAATTATAAAACCCTTTTTGAAATCGGCAAGGCGCTAATCGCGGAAAGCGACATTGAACGGCTATTGCCGCAAGCGATGGATCAAATTATCGCGCAAGCCCGCGCCGAGCGGGGGTTGATTGCCGTTTACGACGGTGACGGTGACATGCAATTTCACGCGGCGCGCCATTTGGATAAAAAGATTCTCGACCAACCGGACTTCGAGGTAAGCCGGTCGATCATTCAAAACGTGCGCGAAACCGGCGCACCGGTGGTGCTCAAAAATGCGCTCGCCGATCCACGGTTTGAACAGAGTGAAAGCGTCACCCGGTTGCGTTTGCTTTCGGTGGCCTGCGCGCCGCTTGTGGTCAAAAACGAAATCTTCGGGGTAATTTACCTCGACAATCGCGATCTGGCCGCCGTGTTTGACGAGAACACCGGCAATCTGTTGAATGAGTTTAGTGCGCTGATTTCCGTCGCCGTAAAGAATGCACTGGATCGAAAAAGTTTGCTGGACACCAAACGCCAACTGCTGGCGGAACGCGACGCGAGCCGGGGCTACGGTGAAATCATCGGCCAAAGCCCGGGAATGCGGGAGGTTTTCAAGCTCATTAAAAAAGCCGCAGCACTCGAACTGACGATTTTGATTACCGGCGAAACCGGCACCGGCAAAGAACTCGTCGCGCGCGAGTTGCATCGGCGCAGCTTGCGGCGCGATCACGAAATGATTGCGCTGAATTGCGCGGCGCAGCCGGAGAATTTGCTGGAAGACGAATTGTTCGGCCACGAGAAAGGCGCGTTCACCGGCGCCGACCGGCGCAAGCCCGGCTGGGTCGAAGTTGCGCATCACGGCACGTTGTTTCTCGATGAGATTGGCGAGATGAGCCTCGCGATGCAGGCGAAATTGTTGCGCTTCCTGCAATCCGGCGAGTACAGCCCGCTCGGCAGCCGCGAAATAAAACACGCCGACGTTCGCCTGCTGGCAGCAACGAACCGCAACCTGCAAGAGATGATCGCGCAAAAAACTTTCCGTGAAGATCTTTATTACCGGCTGAATGAGTTTGAAATCAAATTGCCGCCGCTGCGCGAGCGCGGCGAAGATATTTTGCTGATCACCGATTACTTTCTCGCGCGCTTTGCCGAACAGTTCAATAAGAATGTCACGGCTTGCAGCGACGAAGCCCGCGCGTTGTTGTTGCAACATGCCTGGCCCGGCAATGTGCGGGAGTTGGAAAACCGTCTCAAGCGCGCTATCGTGCTGGCGGAAGGCCAACTCGTTTATCCCGACGATTTCGATCTCGGTGCTTCGAGTGTTGCCGCCGTTTCAGCGTCCGCGCCGGCAGACTCCAGTTTCAATCAGGAAAAGCAGAATGTGATCGCTGCCTTTGAAAAAGAATTTTTGCGCGCGCGCCTGCGCGAGACCAAAGGCAATATTTCGGAAGCCGCGCGGCGCAGCGGCATGCACAAGAAAAACTTTATTCAGAAAATGCAGCAGCATATCATAAAACGCGAAGAATTTGTTTGAGACGGATTGCCTTGAGAGAACCATCTGTTCCGTAACATTGCGGTTGCGACTGATTTTAATGGCGAGGCAAATTATTTACGGATAAACCGATAGCCGGGTTTATCCGTTTTTATTTTGTACAATATTTCTTTCTCTCGTCCGTTATTTATGGGAAACCCTGCCCGTAGTCCGGAAAATTTATTCAAGGAGTTGAGGCGATGAAGCTGCTGAAGGTTGGTTTGACATTTTTGCTCACCACAAATCTCGCTTTTGCACAAAACTGGTTTCGCACCGGCCAGAACGCCGATCTCATGCTCTCCGGCGTTGATTTTAACAACACCGGCGGGCCGTTGCTGTTCAATCATCCCAGCGGCATTGCCAGCACTGGCACGCGTTTTCTGTTGTGCGACCGATTCAACAACCGCGTATTGATCTGGAAGTCTTTGCCAACGAAATGGGACGCGTTGCCCGATCTCGTGTTGGGTCAGGAAAATTTCGTCACCAACAATACCGGCGCCTCGAAAAGTGGTTTGAGTTTTCCCGGCAACGTTTCTGCGAGCACAAACGGCGTCGTAACGATCGCTGACACGGAGAATGATCGAATTTTAATCTGGAAACAATTTCCGACCCAGAATGCGCAGCCCGCAGATATCGCGATTTCTCTGCCGGCGATTTCGCCCATGCCGGCAAAGCCGTACGGCTGGCCGTGGGGGGTGTGGACGGATGGAACACGTTTGGCCGTGGTGGCTACCAATGGCGGCGCGCTGTTATTTTGGAAGACGCTGCCGACCCGTGATGATCAAGCTCCGGATTACACCGTCAGTCTAACACAGTTTGGCACCCCGCGCAACATTTCGACCGACGGTGCGACTTATTTCTTTGTCGGTGATCACAACGCGAAAATCGGCACTGAGCCTTCCGGCACTTTTTTTTGGAATTCTTTTCCCACCCAAGCTGACCAACCGTACGATTTTTTTCGCACGGGTTGGATTAAAGGCATGAAATTGCCGGATGGGAAATTGATTGCTGGAGGCATCACTTCAATTCTGCTGTGGAATACGATTCCGAATTCAGCAACACAACAACCCGATTTGACTTTCAGCAATAGTTATTATGCGAATGGCGACGGACCGGACGTGGTTTTGGCCGGCGGGCGGCTTTATGCCAATAATTATAACGGCAATAATGTGCAAGTTTATCAGGCCATACCGACGCAAACCACGCAGATGCCCGACTTCGCGCTCGGCAGTCCGGCGGCGAGCACCAACACGTTGAATACGATCAATTATATTCAAAATCCGGTGCCGGCCACCGATGGTAATGTGTTACTCGTGACCTCGGATTTCGATGCAACGCTGTCGATATGGAAAACGCTGCCGGCGAAAAGCGGGCTGGCGCCGGACGTGAAAATTAATTTGCGCAATTTCAATCTGGCGCCGTGGGACAATGCCTTGCACAACGGGCGTTTCGTCGTCGCCGGCAAACATGAGGTGGCAGTGTGGAATGCTCTGCCAAGCAACGGCGAAGCGCCGTCGTATATTTTGACGAATCGCATCGGCAGCATGCCGTTGCAGAATATTCGTGGGGTGGCGTTGGATGGAAATTATTTTTATCTCGCCGACGAAAACGGGACGCTTGGAATCTGGCGAAGGTTGCCGACGACGAGTAATGACGAGCCGTTTGTGAAGCTCACGCTTGCCAACACACCGCTGAATCATTTGGACAGCGACGGAAATTATCTCTGTGTCGTGGCGCAATCCGCACAGCCGGCGATTTATATTTATCGGGTGGCGGATATCGCGCAGGGCGGCACGGTGCAGCCATTCAAGACCATTGACCGGCTCGCACACTTGCCGTTGAATCAAAGCGCGAGCGCGATAACATTCAATGGCAGCTTCGCCATCGCGAATCGTGGCGGCCATTCCGTTTTGCTGTGGAAAGATCTCGCGGACGCCGGCGATCCCAATAAAGCGATCGTGCTGGGCCAATCGTCGCTGAACACGACGGAGCCTGGCATCGCGGCGAATCGTTTATTTATGCCTTCTGCTATTGCCGCGCACGGTAATTTTTTGTGGGTGGGTGAAGGAAAATTTTCTTCACGTCTTTTACGCTTCAGCTATGGCACGACAACCGGCGTCGTCAGCGAGCAGTTGGCAGTATCTCGTTATCAGTTGGCTCAAAACTATCCGAATCCTTTCAATCCGAGCACGATGATTCGTTTCTCTTTGCCGCAGCGTGAGTTGGTTACATTGAGGGTCTTCAATGCGCTTGGAAAGGAGATCGGAACGCTCGTGAACGGCGCACTGGAAGCCGGCGAACACCAAGTGGTCTTCGATGCGACCGGCCTGCCAAGCGGCGTGTATTTCTATCAAATCAAAACGCCGGCGTTTGCACAAATGCGAAAAGCGGTGTTGCTGCGATAGTTTTTTTGAATGCGCGTAATCGCTTGATTTTTTCATTGCATTACGGAAAGGAGACTGTTAAATTAAAAATAAAATTTTTATTTTGCTGGAGTCGCTGATGAAGATTTTCTTGGGTCTTGCATTTTGGTTGCCACTTGCCGTTTTCGCGCAAACTAACCCGCCGGAGCTGGCAACCTGGTTTATTAACCTGACCGGCGCCACCGGATACAACGGCATTCATGCCGAGGTGGATTCCGTGCAGTATTCCAACAACAACGTTTATGTGCGCTGTTCCGGCATTCCGGCATACAGCATCGGCCCGTGGGGAGCCAATCCCAATCGCCCGTCGAACCAAAATTATTTGTTTCGCATCCCGCGCCAGCCCGCCGGCAATACCGGCGCGAAAATCAATGCCCCGCTCGGGCACATCGGCGTTTGGAAAAATGGCGTGCCGGTGTATAACCCGCTGGATGCGATTTCGTACAACAACCAAAATATTTGGCATCAGAATGCGATTGTTGCGGAAGCGCGTGGATTTGATCTCTGTTTGGGCCATCCAGCCCCCGGCGGCCGCTATCATCATCACCAAAATCCCCGGTGTTTGCATACGGCGGATTCGACGAAGCATTCGCCTATTCTCGGTTATGCTTTTGACGGCTTGCCGATTTATGGGCCATACGCTTATGCCAACGCGAACGGCAGCGGCGGCATTAAACGCATGCGCAGCAGTTATCGCCTGCGCAATATCGCGCAGCGGCAAAGTTTGCCGAACGGCACGGCGCTCGCTCCCAATCAGTACGGGCCGAGCGTCGATGCGACATTTCCGTTGGGATTCTATGTGGAAGATTTTGAGTATGTGAAAAACCTGGGCGATCTCGATGAGTTTAACGTTCGGTTGGCGGTCACTCCGGAATATCCGCAGGGTACTTTCGCTTATTATGTAACAATTGATCCGAGTGGAAATTCGGTTTATCCTTATATTATCGGGCCGCAGTATTATGGCGTGGTGGCGCAGGATAACTTTGGCAATGGCCGCGTGACGATTACCGAGCCGGTGCAAACTTATCGCGGCCCGACCACGAGAGTCGCTGATTTGACTGTAACCGCGCCGCATGAATTTACCCTGCAGCAAAATTTTCCGAATCCGTTTAATCCCACGACGATGTTGCGGTTCTCATTGCCGCAACGCGAGACCGCGACGCTGAAAATTTTTAACACCTTTGGGCAGGAGGTGAAATCACTCATCAGCGGCGAGGTGGAAGCCGGCGTGCATCAAGTTTTGTTTGACGCCACCGCCTTGCCGAACGGAATTTATTTTTATCAACTCAAAACGCCGTCTTTTTCGCAAATCCGCCGGGCCTTGTTGATCAAATAAGTTCAACTTTCATTCGAAAATCTCACCAAGTTACACGCCTATTTTGACAATGTTAAGTTAGCCACAGAGCACGCAAAGAGGTACGACATTTTTTTCATACGCAGCGATCTCTGTGGCTTTATTTTGACTTAACATTGTCAAGCTAAATCATCTAAATAACGCGAAGGATGCAATCGTTTGGATACGCAAGTGTCCGAACGGTCATTCGAGAGCCGAAATCATCGCATGCCCGTTGCAAGGCGGCCGGCGAAAAATTCCTTGACAATCAAGCAAGGATTTTGTATAATTCAAAACCGTGGAAGGGCTTCCACGGCGCTCCCCTGCTGTATTTGGTTAGATCTGGCCTTTTCCCTCAGGACTTAAATTTTGGCGTCAGGATTGGCGCCGAGAGTTTGCTCGCCTTGCGTTTGGTGTGAAATTTTATCTCGCATGTTTTC
>CAYUVM010000249.1:0-6930 GCA_964447935.1 uncultured Cytophagia bacterium
CGGCGAGCATTTGGAGTGCGCTGCAATTGGGCCGCTCGGTTCGAATCGGCCACGGCGTTCGCTGTCTCGAAGATCCGCAGTTGGTGCAACACCTGCGCGAGCGGCAGTTTCCGTTGGAAGTTTGCCCCACCAGCAATGTGTGTCTGCGCGTGGTCAAGGATCTGGCCAGCCATCCGTTGCCGCGATTGCTGGCGGAGGATTTATACGTGACCATCAATTCCGACGATCCGCCCATGTTTAACACCACGCTGACGGACGAGTTTATTCGCATCACGCGGCAGTTTGGATTTGCCAAAGAAGATTTGCAGCGCTTCGTTTTCAATGCACTCCGTGCGGCGTTGCTGCCGGCCGGGCGCAAAACCGCTTTGGAAAAAGACTTTATTGCGCAGTTTCAGCGGCTGGTTTGACTTCTGTAAAAAAACAATGGAAAAAATTTCAAAAAAGCTCGATATCCGAAACGGCTTGACCGTCGTATACACCGGCGACGGCAAAGGCAAAACTACCGCCGCGTTGGGGACGGTGATTCGCGCGGTGGGATATGGCCTGCGCGTGTTCATGCTGCAATTTGTCAAAGGCTCGTGGCATTACGGCGAATTGGACGGCGCGAAGTTGCTTGCGCCATATTTGACCATTGAACCGATGGGCAAAGGGTTTTATAAAATCCTTGACGACAAGCTTCCCGAAGCAGAACATCGCCAAGCCGCTTTGATGGCCGCCGACCGCGCCATTGCTCTGCTGCGCAGCGGCGAGTATGACATGGTCATTCTTGACGAAGTCAACGTCGCCGTGATGACGGGATTATTATCGACGCAAAAAGTGTTGGAGATTATCGACGCGAAGCCGGAAAACGTGCATTTGATTCTCACCGGTCGCGGCGCGCCTGCGGAAGTGATCGACCGCGCCGATCTTGTCACTGAAATGAAAGAGATCAAGCATCCGTTTCAAAAAGGAAAACTGGCGCAGAGAGGAATTGATTTTTGAAATGGAGTTGAGAACCCCCCGCGTGGCAAAATAATTTAGAACTGTAAATCGACTCGTCGCAATTATTGGGCGAATACTTTTTGCATCGTTAACTTGTTGAGCGAAATTTATGAAAGCCCTTATTGATACTTTCAGCCGCGTCGCAACCAACCTTCGCATCTCCGTCACCGATCGCTGCAATTTTCGCTGCCGGTATTGCATGCCGGAAGAAGGCATGGTCTGGATGAACCGCAAAGAGATTTTGAGCTTCGAAGAAATCCTGCGGCTGGCGAAATTGTTTATCGCCCTCGGCATTAACAAGATCCGTCTGACCGGCGGTGAACCGACCTTGCGTAAGGATCTGTCACACTTGATCGGCATGCTCGCGCCATTGCCGGGTTTGAAAGATTTAAGCATGACCACCAACGGTTTTTTCCTCAAAGAATTTGCCGGAGAATTTTATCATGCCGGTTTGCGCCGCATCAATGTGAGCCTGGATTCATTATCGCCAGAGCGTTTTGCCAGCATGGCCCGGCGTGATGCTTATAAAAAAGTGATGGATGGTCTTGACGAATTGACGAAATACCCGATTCGGCCAGTGAAAATTAATACCGTTATTATGAAAGGTTTTAACGACGATGAAGTTTTGCCCATCGTTGAATTTGCCCGCGCGCATGATTATCAAATTCGCTTTATCGAATTTATGCCTTTAGATGGCGAAGGCGTTTGGAGTCGTGACAAAGTGATGACGACCGCAGAGATCCTGGATATTATTCGCCTGAAGTATGATCTCATTCCCAAAGAAACGCGCGCCGATCATGTGCCGGCAGACACCTTCCGCTTTATCGACGGCAAAGGCGAAGTCGGTTTCATCAGTTCGGTGAGTGAGCCATTTTGCGAATCGTGCAATCGTGTGCGCATCACTGCGGATGGTCATTTTCGCAACTGTCTGTTCTCGCTCGAAGAAACTGATTTAAAAACACCGATGCGCGCCGGCGCGAGCGATGCCGAATTGGCCGAATTGATTCGCGGCGAGGTCTGGCGTAAATGGGCCGGCCATCAAATCAATCTGGCTACTTTCATCAAACCGGAGCGGAATATGTCGCAAATCGGCGGATGAAACCATGTATGGCTGGCGGGGAATTTGAAATCGCGACCAGGAAGAAAAGCTTGATAATCTTGGCGCGTTTTTGTATTTTATAAGTTCGGAGAAATGTTTTTAAAGAGGCTAAAATCTCTATTTGAAGCAAGGCGGTATTGAGAGAAAATGATAGGCGGCTGACTTGAGTCTCTAATTTTTAGCGGCAAAGGCCTCGATTCTATAAAACCTTGAAAGGTGAAAAATGCCTGATAGACAAAAAGTCATTATTATCGGCACTGGCCCGGCAGGCTATACGGCGGCGCTTTATACTGCCCGCGCCAATTTGAAGCCGTTGGTTTTTGCTGGCCCGGAACCGGGCGGGCAATTAACGTTGACCACGTTGGTGGAAAACTATCCCGGCTTCTCTGAGGGCATTATGGGGCCGGAATTGATGGGTCAAATGCAGGTGCAGGCAGAAAAATTCGGCACGGAGATTATTCACGATGCTGTGACGCGAGTCAATTTTAAAGCATCACCATTCGAGATTTTTGTTGGTGAGCAAAAATACCTTTCAGAAACTGTCATCATTTCCACCGGCGCTTCAGCGAAATTAATCGGCATCGAATCCGAGCGCCAATTGCTCGGTCACGGCGTTTCGACTTGTGCGACGTGTGATGGCGCTTTTTTTCGCAATCAAGAAGTCCTCGTCGTTGGTGGCGGGGATACGGCGATGGAAGACGCGACTTTTATTACCAAATTTGCCAGCAAAGTTAATATCGTGCACCGGCGTGACACCCTGCGGGCTTCAAAAATCATGCAGGAACGCGCGATGAAAAATCCGAAAATTGCATTTATTTGGGATAGCACCGTGGAAAAAATTCACGACGTTGAGAAGAACACGGTGACGGGGGTGACGTTGCGCAATCTTAAGACGGGCCAACGCACTGAAATGAACTGCCAAGGCGTGTTTGTCGCCATCGGCCATCAGCCAAACACTGAAGTTTTTAAAGGTCAAATTGATGTCGACGAGGTTGGTTACATCAAATTAAAGCATCGTACAATGACTAACATCGACGGTGTGTTTGCGGCTGGCGATGTCGTCGATCATTATTATCGCCAGGCCGTAACCGCCGCCGGCATGGGTTGTATGGCAGCGATTGATGTCGAACGCTATCTTGAGGCCAAGCATGGCTGAGACGCCGAAAGTTGCAGCTTCGACGAGACGCCGCCCACCCGGAACCCGGTGGAGTGCCATTCGGATTAACTGGCGCTGGGCGGTACAAGCATTGGCGCTGGTGGCAGGCATTTATTTTTTTAAACGGGCATTTGATACCGGTAAAATAGTAACAGAAAATTTTTCTGCAAATAATATTTTCACCTTGAGCGTTTGGGTTTTGCTTTTTGCTCTTTGCTTTTTTGCTTTAATGTTCACGAGCTATTTGAAAGAGCGCGGCGGCAATACGCTAAAAAACCGCCTCGATGTGTTTGAAAAATTGGTGATGCTGTTGCATCTCGAAAATTATTCCGAAAGTAGCAGCGACAATCGGCCGGTAAATTGATTTGCTGATTTGTTTGCGTCAAGTGTAATCGTATTGGAAAGCTATTGTATTAATAAGTGACGCCATCTAAACTTAAAGCCTCTTTTTTTACTCTCGGTTGTCGCCTCAATCAGGCGGAGACCGCGCTGATCGGCAATTCCTTTCGCCAGAAAGGTTACGAGGTGGTGGAGTTTGGCCAACCCGCAGACGTGTGTGTGATTAACTCCTGCACCGTCACCGAGCAGGCGGATTCAAAGTGCCGCCAACTCGTGCGGCAAGTCTTGCGCAAAAATCCGGCGACGTTTGTCGCCGTCGTTGGCTGTTATGCGCAAATTGGGAGCGAAGTGTTGCGCCAAGTCGAAGGCATTGATCTCATCGTTGGTACCGAAGATAAACTGCGTGTCAGTGATTTGATCGATGATCCGATCAAATTGCCGGCGCCGCAGGTGATCAAAAACAAAATGACCAAAGCGCCCTTTACGATTGCAACTGAAGGCGGCGCCGCACCGACGACACGGGCGAATTTAAAAATTCAAGACGGCTGCGATTTCATGTGTAGTTTTTGCGTGATTCCTTTTGCACGCGGCCGCGCACGCTCCCGCGCCTTTTGGGATATCCAACGCGAAGCCCTGCAGCTTGTCGATGCCGGCCACCAGGAAATCGTGCTCACCGGCGTGAATATCGGCACGTATCAGTTTGCAGACAAGGCGTTTCTTGATGTCGTGAAGATGTTGATGACGATTCCGGCGCTGAAACGTTTGCGCCTCAGTAGCATTGAGCCAACGACGATTCCGCTTGAGTTGATTGATTTAATGGCTGATTCGGCAGTGCTTTGCCCGCATTTGCATATTCCGGTGCAAAGCGGCGATGATCATATTCTCGCGGCAATGAAACGGCTTTACACTACTGCGGAATATTTGCAGTTTGTCGAATATGCAAGCAAACGTATACCGGATATCTTGATTGGCACGGATGTCATGGTCGGTTTTCCCGGCGAAACCGACGCCGCGTTTCAAGCGAGTTGTAAGCTGCTGAAAGATTCGCTGCTGGCTTATGCGCATATCTTTCCATTCTCCGAGCGCGGCGGTACGGCCGCGACGAAGCTGCAGCATAAAATTTCACCAACTCTCAAAAAACAGCGCAGCGCGGAATTGCATCGCCTTTCGGAAGAAAAAAAACAAGATTTCTACGCGAGTTTTCTTGGCCGGCAATTGCGAATGTTAATTGAAGAACAAAATGAAATCGGGCAGTGGATCGGGTTTACCGATAATTATATCAAAGTTGCCATTCCCACGAACGGATTAGCCGAGAATACTTTTGTAACGGCACGTTTGGCTTCTGTCTCGGGCGAAACTGTTCTCGGTGAAGTAGTTACGGCATTATAACCTTTTGCAGAATAAATGAAAATTTTTCTCGAAACTTTCGGCTGCCAAATGAACGAATACGATTCGGAATTGATTCGGTCGATTTTGCGCAGCCATGAACATACCTTCGTCGAGCAGCTTGAGCAAGCCGAAGTGGCGCTGTTGAACACTTGCGCCATTCGCGAGAATGCGCATGAAAGAATTTATCACCGCCTCGATGATCTGAAAGGCCGCAAACGCCGTCAAAAAAAGTTGATTGTTGGGGTGCTGGGTTGCATGGCGCAAAACCTGCGGCAAGAGCTTGCTGAACACGCGCCGATTATTGATATTGTTGCGGGGCCGGACAGTTACAAACGCTTGCCGCTACTCATTGATTCCGTTGTCGGCAAAGGAGAGAAGGGCTTCGATTTTTCGCTTTCGGAATATGAAACCTACTCCGATATCGCGCCGCAACGCCAACCCGGCGTCAATGCCTGGATTGCTATCATGCGCGGCTGCGATAATTTTTGCACGTTCTGCGTCGTGCCGTACACGCGTGGCCGCGAACGATCTCGCGAGCCGCAAAATATCGTCATGGAGGTGCATCGCATCGCCGCTGAAGGTTTCAAACAGGTAACGCTGTTAGGACAAAACGTCAATTCTTACCGCCACGCGCAAAGTGATTTTGCCGATTTAATGGAAAGCGTTGCTGCGGTGCCGGGCATTCGCCGCGTTCGTTTTACCTCACCGCATCCCAAAGATTTTCCGCGCAAGCTGTTGCGAACGATGGCCGCTAATCCCAAATTGTGCAAGCATATTCATCTGCCGTTGCAGTCCGGCAGTGACAGCGTGTTGAACCGCATGAATCGGACTTACACGCAGCAGGAATTTCTCGGCCTCGCCGGCGAAATCCGCGCGATTATGCCCGAGGTTTCCTTAACCACCGACATCATCTGCGGGTTTTGTGGCGAAACCGCCGCTGACTTTGAAGACACTTTGGAAGTTGTTCGCCGCGTCGAATTTGATGCCGCCTTCATGTTTAAATATAGCCAGCGCCAACAGACCATCGCCGAGCGCAAGTTTGCCGACGATGTGCCGGAAGACGTCAAAACGCAGCGTTTGATGCAGCTTATCGAAGTGCAACGCGAAGTTTCCCGCCAGCGCAACGCCAACGAGGTCGGCAAGGTTTATGAAGTGCTCGTCGAAGAGCCGAGTAAAAAAAATCAACATGAGTGGTTGGGCCGAACGGATCATTACAAGGGTGTGGTTTTTTTTGATGATGACGCCAAACCGGGTGATTTTGTGTCCGTGCGCATTAACGCCGCTGGAACCAACACGCTCCGCGGCACGATCGAGCGCCACCGCGCGCGGCGTTTGCCGGTGATGGCGGGGTCCGCGGCCTGCTGTGAACACTAAGTATTGGAGCCTGCGACGTCGATTCCGTTATGAATCATAAAACGCTCTGGACGCATCTTCGACTGTATGATCGTTTGACTATCGGCTACCTCTGGTTCACCGCAATCCTTGTTATTTTTTCTCCTGAGGCAATTCATATACGTGCGCGCCTTGTCCTCAGCCATGCCGCGGTTACGATTTACATTTTCGTGATCATTTATTGGACCGAGCTACACGGACAAACACAACGTCATTTTCTTCCGCCGAAATGGCTACGGTATTTGCGCGACTGGCATCCACTGGGTTGGTTTTCCTTTCTTTTATTTGGTGAATTTACTTATTTGGTTAGCCTGCTTTTTCCGTTTGCCATTGAAAAACACCTAATTGCTTTCGACCTGTGGTTGTTTGGCCAGCCGCCGCACCAGTTCATCCAAACACATGTGCCGTCGTGGGGCGTTGAATTAATGGCCTTCGCCTATTGGAGTTATTATCCTCTAATTTTCGGCGTCACGTGGTATTACTATTCCTCGCGTTCGGCCAAAACAAGCAGAGACCTTTCGTCCGAAATTTTTTTCGTCGATTTCATGAATCGCCTCTGCCTTTCCTCTTATAG
>CAYUVM010000250.1:0-6925 GCA_964447935.1 uncultured Cytophagia bacterium
TCATGAATTGGCTCTATCTCATTAGCGGCATCATTGCCCTTGTCCTGTTCGTTTATTTGTTCGTCGCACTCTTAAAACCGGAAAAGTTTTCATGACTCTGAATGGCTATCTCCAACTCGCATTTTACCTCGTTGTGCTGATTGCGCTCGCTAAGCCGCTGGGAACGTACATGGCCCGCGTCTACGAAGGTAAATCTTTCGGACTCGATCGCGTACTCGGTCCATTCGAGCGCTTGATTTATCGCCTGTGCAGCGTGCGCAGCGACGAAGAGATGAATTGGAAAACTTATGCGCTGGCGATGCTGCTATTCAATTTCGCTGGCTTGCTCGTGGTGTACGCGCTGCAACGGCTGCAAAATTTGTTGCCGCTCAATCCCCAAGGCTTCGGCACCATCACGCCCGATTCTTCTTTCAACACCGCAGTCAGCTTTGTCAGCAATACCAACTGGCAAGGCTATGGCGGTGAGACCACGATGAGTTATTTGACGCAAATGCTCGGCCTGACCGTGCAGAATTTTGTTTCTGCCGCTGCGGGCATGGCGACGCTAGTCGCACTCATTCGCGGCCTCGCGCGTCGCACGGCACAAACTATCGGCAACTTTTGGGTCGATCTCGTGCGCAGCACGCTCTACATCTTGTTGCCGTTAGCAGTCGTGCTGGCGTTGCTTCAAGTCTCGCAGGGCGTAATTCAAAACTTCAGTGCGTATCAAAGCGTGCCGCTGCTGCAGCCAACAGTCGATGCCAATGACAATGCGGTCAACGAGCAATTGTTGCCCATGGGCCCGGCGGCTGCGCAAATCGCGATCAAACAACTTGGCACCAATGGAGGCGGCTTCTTTAATGTCAACTCCGCGCATCCGTTTGAGAATCCTACACCGCTGGCAAATTTCTTCGAGCTGCTCGCGATCCTGTTGATTCCAGCGGCACTGTGCTACACTTTCGGCAAGATGGTTGGCGACACGCGCCAAGGCTGGGCCGTGCTGACGGCGATGACGATTATCTTCGTCGCACTGCTCGCGTTGTGTGTGAGTGCTGAACAAAGCGGCAATCCTGCTTTCAGCAAGTTGGGTGTTGATCAAAGCGCAAGCGCGTTGCATTCCGGCGGCAACATGGAAGGCAAGGAAGTCCGCTTCGGCATTGTCAACTCAGCGCTGTGGGCGACCGCAACCACTGCGGCTTCAAACGGCTCTGTCAACTCGATGCACGATTCTTACACGCCGCTCGGCGGACTCGTGCCGATGTGGCTCATGCAACTCGGCGAAGTCATTTATGGCGGCGTGGGTTCGGGTTTATATGGCATGTTGGTCTTTGCCATCATCGCCGTGTTCGTGGCAGGCTTAATGGTTGGCCGCACACCGGAATATTTGGGCAAGAAGATCGAAGCGTATGAAATGAAAATGGCCTCGCTGATCATTCTCATTCCGCCGATTGTCGTGCTCGGTTTCACTGCACTCGCCGTGGTGACGGATACGGGCAAGGCAACAATCTTTAATTCCGGCGTGCATGGCTTCAGCGAGGTACTCTATGCTTTTTCATCGCAAGGAAACAACAACGGCAGCGCCTTCGCGGGTCTGGGCGCGAACAATCCGTTCTACAATCTCACCGGCGGGTTGGCGATGCTGTTTGCGCGTTACTGGTTGGCAATTCCAACATTGGCGATTGCCGGTTCATTGGCGCGCAAAAAAAACGTTCCTACTGGCCCCGGCACATTGCCCACGCATAGCGCGCTGTTCGTCGTGTTGTTAATTGGCGTCGTCATTATCGTCGGCGCGCTCACATTCATTCCCGCGCTGGCGCTCGGGCCAATTGTGGAACACTTGATCGCGCATGGAGCATAGCGCAGAGTGCATCGCGTTTCGTTTGCCATGCGCTATGCGCCTTGCCCTATGCACTGAAAGGAAAATAAAATTCATGTCCGACAAGCCCAAAGTTCGTCCCTTATTCGATCCGCCTATTGTCAAACAGGCGATCATTGACTCATTTCGTAAACTCGATCCGCGCATGCAAATTCGCAATCCCGTAATGTTTGTCGTGCTCATCGGTAGCATGCTGACGACCGCATTGTTGGCGCAAGCGTTGCTGGGACAAGGCGAAGCGCCGGCAGGTTTTATTTTAGCGATTTCTCTATGGTTGTGGTTCACAGTGTTGTTTGCGAATTTTGCAGAAGCCATGGCCGAAGGCCGCGGCAAAGCGCAAGCAGAATCGCTGCGCCGCGCGCGACGCGATACGCCAGCGAAAAAACTCACACGACCCGAACATGGCGCTGGGCACACCGCGGTATCCGCGGCAACCTTGAGAAAAGGCGATGTCGTTTTGGTCGAAGCCGGTGATTTCATTCCTGGCGACGGCGAAGTCATCGAAGGCATCGCTTCGGTGGATGAAAGCGCCATTACCGGCGAGAGCGCACCGGTCATTCGCGAAAGCGGCGGTGATCGTAGCGCGGTCACGGGCGGCACAAAAGTTTTATCGGATTGGCTGGTCGTGCGCATTTCGACCAATCCCGGCGAGACTTTTCTCGACCGCATGATTGCGATGGTCGAAGGCGCGAAACGCCAGAAAACGCCGAACGAGATTGCGCTCAACATTCTGCTCGCGGCATTGACGATTATCTTTTTACTCGCAACAGTCACGTTGCTGCCGTTCTCGATTTACAGCGTCCAATCAGCCGAACAAGGCTCGCCGATCACAGTTACTGTTCTCGTGGCTTTGCTTGTCTGTCTTATTCCCACCACGATAGGCGGCTTGCTCTCCGCTATCGGCATTGCCGGCATGGATCGCATGATTCAAGCGAACGTGATCGCGATGTCGGGTCGCGCCGTTGAAGCGGCGGGTGACGTGGATGTTTTGTTGCTCGACAAAACCGGTACGATCACGCTCGGCAATCGTCAGGCAACGGCGTTCATTGCAGCGAATGGCACAAGCATCGAAATATTGGCCGATGCGGCGCAGCTTGCTTCACTGTCCGATGAAACGCCCGAAGGCCGCTCCATCGTCGTGCTGGCAAAAGAAAAATATGGTTTGCGCGGCCGTGATATTCACAGCCTCGGCGCGACATTCGTGCCGTTCACGGCGCAAACGCGCATGAGCGGCGTGAATCTCGATGGCCGGCAGATTCGCAAAGGTGCCGCGGAAGCGATTGCAGAGTACGTACAAAGCCGCGGCGGAAAATTTCCTGCGGGGGTGAAAACGATGGTTGAATCCATTGCAAAAAATGGCGGTACGCCATTGGTGGTTGCGGATGGCGCGAAAGTGCTCGGCGTGATTGAATTGAAAGACATTGTGAAACGCGGCATAAAAGAACGTTTTGCCGAATTGCGCAAAATGGGCATCAAGACGATTATGATCACCGGCGACAATCCGCTGACAGCGGCGAGTATTGCTGCTGAGGCCGGCGTCGATGATTTTCTCGCGCAAGCCACGCCGGAAGCGAAGTTGCGGCTCATTCGCGAGCATCAAGACGGCGGACGGCTGGTGGCGATGACGGGCGACGGCACCAACGACGCGCCCGCGCTGGCGCAAGCCGACGTGGCGGTGGCGATGAACACCGGCACGCAAGCGGCGAAAGAGGCCGGCAATATGGTCGATCTCGACTCGAACCCGACCAAGCTCATTGAGATTGTCGAGATTGGCAAACAATTGCTGATGACACGCGGCGCGCTGACAACGTTCAGCATCGCCAATGACGTCGCGAAATATTTTGCGATCATTCCGGCGGCGTTTGTGACCACATATCCCGCGCTGCAAGCGCTCAATCTCATGAAGCTCGCGACGCCAGCCAGCGCCATTCTTTCGGCGGTGATCTTCAACGCACTGATCATCATCTTTCTCATTCCGCTGGCGCTGCGCGGCATCAAGTATCGCCCGGTGGGCGCAGCCACAGTCTTGCGAAATAATTTGGTGATATATGGATTGGGAGGGTTGATTATCCCGTTCGTCGGGATCAAAGTGATTGATTTGATTCTGGTGGCGTTGGGATTGGCATGAGGTTCATAGTCTCAAATGATCGTATAAACTCGAACTCCGTTAGGAGTGAAATGTTTATAGCCCAAAACATAAGAAACGATAAAAACTCCGTAAGAGTGGCATGTGTTTTTACGTCTCCTTGAGATTTCGATGAATCTTTACATTTCACTCCTATGAGTTTTAAAGACAAAAGGAATTCATCGCTATAAACATGGCACCCTAACGGGGTTCAACAATATTTTCGCTTGAACGCTTTTGATTTACTATAAAGAATGGCAATAAAATGCGAACTTTGCTCAAATCATCACTACTCATGCTGCTCGTATTGACGCTCATCACGGGCGCGGCCTATCCGCTGCTGGTCACAGGCATTGCTGATCTAGTTTTTCCCAATCAGGCGAACGGCAGCCTGATTTACCAAAATGGAAAGCCGGTTGGCTCGGCGCTCATTGGGCAGCCATTCGATGATCCGAAATATTTTTGGAGCCGTTTGTCGGCAACCGGCTCGTTTCCATACAACGCTGCCGCCTCGTCCGGTTCCAATTTGGGGCCGACAAATGAGGCGCTGATGAAAGCCGTTGAAGCGCGGGTGCAAGCGTTGCGGCAAGCGGATTCGAGCAATATGCAACCCATTCCGGTTGATTTGGTGACGGCTTCGGGCAGCGGCCTCGATCCGCATATCAGTCCGGCGGCAGCATTGTATCAAGTGCCGCGCGTCGCGCGCATGCGCAACTTGGAAGAACCCGTCGTGCGCCAGCTTGTTGAAAAACATATTGAAGGCCGGCAATTAGGATTTCTCGGCGAGCCGCGCGTGAATGTGCTGAAATTGAATTTGGCGTTGGAGACGCAATAACAAATTGGTTGACATTCCCATGATTGCTTTTGTTGATCAGCCTCGAGTTTTTCGTTTTCCCGATGTGAAACCCCGGCCTCATTTCGCCGGGAAATTGCGCGCGCTTATGGCAAGCTGGTGTCATCTATTGGCTGCCGCCGCGATGGCAGTTACGCTTTTGCTTTTTGTAGCGATGGCGATTCTTGTCATCATCTACACAGTGCTCTTTTTGGTCAGATTCACCCTGAGTATATTAGGAATAGCATGAGACAAAGATTTCCGGCTCGAAAAAAGCTGCAACAAATTCCATGGAAAGGATGATACACTTTTATGACTCGTTTTGCCTTACAACGGTTTGATGAAGTTGCGAAAAATTTGTGTCTTCACCTTGGCCTTTTCGCCATCTTGTTGTTGGTTATTTCACTTTTTGCAACAGGATCAGCTTTCGCAGGCATAGGTCTTGGTCTCTCAAGCGATACTACGGTAACCAGAACTCCCAAAGCCGTGCCTTTTGCGTTCGGCGATTTCACCTGGTTGCAAGGGAATAGCCGTCTGCATCAGCAGGTGCTCGATTCCAAGTATTTCACCGGCGACATGACGATGGACATAAACTACAATTTCAACTTCAACCATCCGAAAGACCACACGAATTCTGGGTCGACAGCGACGTTTCGCTCCGATGAATTCAGTCTCTCATACATGGAAGTCGGAGGTGACTTCCATGATCCTGAAAGTGGTGCACGTGCACGGCTGATGTTGCAGTTCGGCGCTCGCGCAACCGGAATTCCACGCAATGACAATACGCCGTTGCGCGGACAGTTCGACCTGTATACCGCCTATCGCTTTGTGACGGAAGGATATGTGGGAATGCATTTTAATAAAATGCACGGCATTAACGTCGACGTCGGCATTTTTAAATCCTATGTTGGCCTTTTGAGTTACAACAACTTCGAAAATTGGAACTATCAACCTTCCTTTACTTCCGACAACACCCCATGGTTCTTTACCGGAATTCGCATACAGACATTCCCAACGGATCGGCTCAAACTGGAATACTGGATTATCAATGGCTGGCAAACATACGCGATGTTCAATGAACAGCCCGGCATCGGTTTTCAAATGGTCTATCGTCCGCAGGAAAGTATATCGATTCTCGCCAGCGTGTATGGCGGATGGGACACGCCGAACACGCCAGGACGTTTTCGGTTTCACACTGACAATAGCCTGCTTATTCGGTACCGTCATAAACCCGGCAGTTCCATTCCGAAGGCTGCATTCTCCCTTACCGGCGATGTTGGTTTCGAGAATGGTGGAGGGGTGGTCGCTTTTGGTGGTGACTCGAAAAAACCCGCACAAAATTTCCTGAGCTGGATGTTCTATAACCGCCTCTGGCTTGGTAAACAAGAGCATTTTGCCTGGACAGTGGGCGGAGGCATGCTGCATAATCCCGGGCGCTATTTGGCCCTGCTACCGACCGGCAATGGAGTTCTGACGCAAAATCCTGGGGATAAATTTGACGCTTGGGATTTCTCCACCGGCTTTCAATACATGCCGAACGAGCACGTCACCTGGGGTCTTGAATACGTTCATCGCCATGCCTCTGTCCCCTACTTCGCCGGACGCGGTGGACTCACTTCCCCAAACGGATGGAATCCACCCATTGGCGACCCGACCGGCTTTGTCGCCGATCTTGTGAAGGATGAGGATCGGATCATCGGTTCGTTCATGGTCCGTTTCTGAGAGGCACCTCGCAATGGGCAGGGAGAGATTGCGCGTGATGGCATACGGCAAGCCGATTCGAGCAAAGCTTAACCCATTCCGGTTGATTTGGTAACGGCATCAGCGAGTGGACTCGATCTTCATATCAGTCCTGCTGCGGGATTGTATCAAGTGCCGCGCGCGTCCGCAATCTGGAAGAATCCGCCGTGCGTCAGCTTGTTGAAAAACATATTGAAGGCCGACAATTAGGCTTTCTCGGCGAGCCGCGCGTGAATGTGTTGAAATTGAATTTAGAATTAGATTAGCCTATATACATAAAGCCATTCAGCCTAAGGGCGTTCTTGAAATATAAGGGCCATCAACTTTCTGACTTGGTGTTTTAGCCCCGATTTTATTGGCTCTTTTTAGCATT
>CAYUVM010000251.1:0-6916 GCA_964447935.1 uncultured Cytophagia bacterium
CGGCGTTGACCTCAGCCAGTTCAATCCGAATGCCAGCGAACGGGAAGCGGCGCGGCAGGAACTAGGCTTAACGCCCGAACACCTCGTGCTCGGCATTATCGGACGTTTGCAAATCAGTAAAGGCTATCTCGAATTTTTAGAGATGGCACGGCGGCTGCGGCGGGAACTGCCACAAGCGCGCTACCTACTGATCGGTGAAGCCAGCCGCGGCGAAGCGAGCGAAGCGCAAATGATTCTCGGCAAAATCCGTGAATGGCAAGTAGATGATATTGTTTACCCGCTCGGCTTTCGGCGCGATATTCCGCGCCTGTTGAATGCGATGGATATTTTTGTGTTTCCGTCGCATGCCGAGGCCTTCGGGTTGGTGCTGATCGAAGCCATGGCGCTGGCGAAGCCGGTGGTTTCCAGCAATTGCGACGGGGTTCTGGATATAGTCCATGATCGGGAAACCGGCCTGTTGACGCCGCCACGCGAGGTTGACGCATTATGCGAAGCCGTGCGCACGCTGGTGCGTGAACCGGCGCCGTGCCGCGTCATGGCCGAAAATGCGCGCGAACATGTTTTGAAATTTTTTGCTCTCGACCGGATGTTGGATAAGCTCGAGAGTATTTATAAAAAAATTTTATCAAAAATTTGAATTAGTCTTAAGGAGAATTTGTCATGCCTCTAAAATTTTCGACAACAACGACGTCGTCGGATCGGCGTTACACCGGCAACGAAATGGATCTAATGAACGTTGATGCAGAGCAATCTTTTTTGCGTTTGGAGAATTTCGCTCATGCTCCCATCCCAACGCTTGGCCCGCCGCCCAAGCGCCGTCCCAACGAGTCGGAGGAGGAAGAAGAGTGGAACGAGGAGGAAGAGGAAGGCGAGAGCGAAGAAGACGAAGTGAATGACCCCGACGACATCGAAGAATGGGAAGAGGACGATGACGACTGGGATGAGGAAGAAGATGATGAAGATTGGGAAGACGAGGAAGATGAAGACTGGGATGATGAAGAAGATGAAGAAGAATGGGAAGAGGAAGAAGGTGAAGAAGAAAATTGGGATGAAGAAGAGGAAGAAGGCAGCGACTGGGATAATCGCGATTGGAATTGAGTTCCGGATTATTTAGTTATTGCCAGTTGCCTTTTCTGGCTGGGCGATTATTTTTACGCGCAGGAATCATGCGGATTAGCGAATAAACCTTACGATGCGCTATCTGGTTCGGATCGGCGAACAAAAAATGACGATTAGTGAAATCGACCTCCGGCAACGACGGGCGCGTCTTGACGGAGAATGGGTTGATTTCGATTTTCAGCATGTGCGCGGCTCGCTGCATTCGCTGCTCATTGCCGGGCGCAGTTTTTCGGTGCATCTGGAAAAAGATGAACTGGGTGTTGAGCTTGGCCACGGGCCCGGTTGGTGGCGAGTGGAAGTGGAAGATGAACGTGCCGCGCGGTTGAAACAACTCGCCCGCGGCGAGGCCAGTACGGCAGGTACGGTTGAGGTTAAAGCGCCGATGCCCGGCCTCGTGGTGCGTCTGCCCGTGCAAAAAGGCGAGGTTGTCAAAAAGGGGCAAAGCCTGGCCGTCATCGAAGCGATGAAAATGGAAAACGACATCAAATCTCCTGCCGACGGCATCGTCGCGGCTGTCCACACCGCTGAACGCATTGCCGTTGAAAAAAACACCCGCTTGCTGACGCTGACCACGTGACCATTTTGCCGGTTTCCGGTAAAATCTTTTTTTCCAATAAAGTGAATTTATGCAGACCCGATTGGCGGACGAGCAAATAAGCGCGGTCTTCGTAAAATCCCTCCAGCAAAAAGATCTGATTGATACCGGCGATACCGCGGTTATTTTTTATGATCTCTCTTTTCTCAATGCGCGAGTGCAAGATTTAGCCGCGACTTTTCCCGCCACGGCGCTGCACGCCATTGCCATTAAAGCGAACCCGCTGCAAAAAATTCTAAAAAAAATAAAAGCGTGGGACATCGGTGTGGAAGCCGCGACTTTGCCAGAACTCCATCTGGCTCTTGGCGCCGGTTTCTCCGCCGATAAAATCGTGTTTGATTCACCCGCGAAAACCATAGCAGAGTTGGAATTTGCGCTCCATGCCGGCATTCACGTGAATGCCGATTCTTTCGCCGAACTTGAGCGCATTGATGCCATTCTCCGTCAAAAACCTTCTAGCAGCACGATTGGCCTTCGTATAAATCCACAGGTCGGCACTGGAAAAATACTCGCGACGAGTGTCGCCGGCGATTATTCAAAATTTGGCGTGCCATTAAATGATCATCGCCACGAAATAAAAGAAGCCTTTTGGCGTTATGATTGGTTGCGCGGCGTTCATGTTCATATTGGCTCGCAAGGCTGCCAGGTTGAAATGCTGATCTCCGGCATCGCGAAGGTGCTTGACCTGGTGCATGAGATCAATGCCGAGTTGTACGCGCAGCGGAAATCCGGAAAAATCCATCTTTTTGATTTGGGCGGCGGTTTACCCGTAGCATATCACCGCGGGGAAGTACCTGTGAGCATGCGAAGATACAAGGATGAATTAGAAGCGCGCTGCCCCGAGTTGTTTACGAGGAAATTTAAATTGATGACAGAGTTTGGGCGAAACATTTATGCCAACACCGGATGGGTCGCCAGCCGCGTGGAATATGTCAAACCGGGGAGAAACTTTCATACCGTCATACTTCATGTCGGCGCTGATTTGTTTTTACGCGAATGTTACAACCCACAGGACTGGCATCACGAAATCATAGTGGCGGATCGAACCGGTAGAATAAAATCGGGGCCGGATAAGCAACATTACGTCCTTGCCGGCCCGCTCTGCTTTGCCGGCGATGTGATTGCCCGTGAAATCACACTACCCGAAATCGAAGCGGGAGATTGGGTGATCATTCAAGACACCGGCGCGTACACGTTAAGCATGTGGTCGAGGTACAACAGCCGGCAGATTCCCAAAGTCATTGGCTATTTTGATGAGGGCGCAGCGTTTGAAGTTTTGAAAGCGCGAGAATCTCTTGAGCACGTTCTCCGTTTTTGGACATGAAAAATGCTTGCTCATTTATGGAAAAATGTAACGCAATCTTCCATAGTTAAAATACGGATTTCTCACGCGATCTTGAACAACCTTGGGAATTTTGATGCCTCCCGAGTGTGGATCATAACCCCAAACCTTTCGCATTTAAAATCTCCATATTTTATCCAATCTCTTGCACCCACCCAAACGGATCATCAAGCATTTGAAATTGAATACCCACGAGTAAATCCCATAACCGTTTGGAGCGGACGTTTTTTCCTGGGGTGAAACGACGGGAACGGCCTTTGTAATAAAACTCCGAAATCGGCGTGATGATCGCCGCGTTGCCGGTGCAAAACGCCTCGGCAATGCGTTTCTCATCCATGATTTCATCAACCAGAAGCTGCCTTTTTTCGACACGCCAGCCTTCGCTCTCCGCCAACTTCATCAGCGAGTCACTCGTATTGCCCGCGAGAATGGAGTCCGATTTCGGCACGACCAGCGCGCCATTGCTGCTGATCGCGACAAAATTGGCGCCGGCAAACTCTTCGACGTATTTGTTGTGCACCGCATCCAAATACAACACGTCGTGAAACGGCTCTTCACTCACTTTCACCGGCTTGCCCTCAACCCAATCGTAACCGTGTTTTGCCAAACTGCTCGGGAGCAAACCCGAAGCATAATTGCCGATGACTTTGACATTACCCGTGCCGCCCGGCGTGGCCCGATGAAAATAATCCGTCACCAAAACCCGCACGCCGTCAAGCGGCCAGTAAGCTTGCACCGGTGAAGTGTAAATCATAAAGAGATGATCTTTCGCCGGCTTCACGCCTAATTCCGGCCCGTGACCAAAAAGCAGCGGTCGCACGTACATGCACAGCGGATTGCGGGTTTCCCACTGCCAGTTTTCTCGGCGAAACGGCGGAATGAATTCGCGATTGGCGAGCACCGTTTGCCGCACAGCATCCACAAACAGCTCGACCGGCACTTTGGGCAACATCAAACGGCTGGCGGTAAATTGCATGCGCTTGGCGTTCATCTCTGGGCGAAAGAGGACGACGCGGCCCTTGGCGGAAATCATGGCTTTGCTGCCTTCAAACGTTGCCGGGGCGTAATGCAGCGCGCAAGTGGCGGGATGCAGCGCCAGGTTATCCAGCGGGAACAACGGCCCGCCCGGCACTTTTTGCCAGCCGGTCTCCTCATATTCCGCCGAATAATATTTTTCCCAGCCGACTTCAAAGCAGCGTGCCGGCCATTGCTGGTCGCGCTCCCACTGGCTGGTTTGATGATAGGCAAGATAGATTTTGGCGGTTTGGTAAATATCAAAACGGAGATGGCTGAAATCGGGAAATTCTAATGAGCGAAACGGCAGGGAAATGGCGGGTGATAGTGGACCACTAAACGTCTTCTCTGCGGTCATGATCTTTTCTCCGGAAGATGAGAGTCGTGAAGTTAAGAACAACCATGAACTAAGACGAATCCTCCGCCTGGTCTCAACATTTCAAACAACCAGAATATACAAATGTTTTCGTTGAAATGCCAGCGTTGAATGAGCGGCGTGATTTTAAGGCTGATTGTAAGCCTCGAGGGCTTGTTCCAATTTGCGTTCTTTAAGAAAATAAGGAATAAAGGCGGTTAAAGTAATGCCAATACCAGCGTACGTGGCGGGTTTCCATTTGAAACCAGGGCCCTCGTCAACTGCGGATGGAGGACGTTCCAATTTCCTCGGTAATCCTTTGGCAAGGCCATAAAATGTGGTTGTCAAGCCGGCACCAAAAAGCAGGAGCGACAGCCGTTTATAATTTTGGTGCTGGTTGAGTAACTTCATGCTTTGTGGATTATCTTGCAGCGAAGATCGGAGATGCTCGAAATCAACCTCCTGCAAGGATTCTTTTTTAATTGAAAAATAATCATAGTGAATGATTCCAGGACGGCGCAAGATCAAATCGTATTTGCCGTAAATGTCGACCTTGCCAACAATCACGCGTTTGAGCAAAATGTTTTCTGTAAAACCACGTTGTTTTTGCAAATAATGTTTCTGGGCGATTGCAAACCGGCCTTCTGTATTTTCGAAGCCGTTGATTTTCCCGAGATCAAAATTGGTGGTATCATTGAAAACGATGACAAAGTTGCCCTGTGTATCGCGCTGAATTTGCACTTTGCCGAAATATTTCTCGCCGGTGGTTTTTACGAGATAATTTTTTTCCAGTGGATTTGAAGACGTTTGGGCCCATGCGCTTTGCCAGAACAGGTAGCAAGCGAGAAAATAAGAGCTTTTCCAAAGAAAATTTTTCATGACTTCTCACTCGATGAGTTTATGAGGCGATATGATTGAGCGCCCCCAGTCGTGGAGGTTTGGACTTTAGCGGTTTTTCCATCCGCGCGCTTTCCAGGCACTTCCATGGGGTTTCGGATTTGCATCGACAGCCTCGGCAAACGTAGACGCTTGCTGGTGTTGATGTAATACGGCCGCTAGTGCAGCAGCAGGAAGGTCGATTGACCCATTCACTGCCGAGAGTTGGACATCGCGAAATTCATTGAGGACAAAATGCGTATCAAAATCGCCGGCGCAAAATTTTTCGTGCTGCAGCACCCACAGGCAAAATGGAATCGTCGTGCGCACGCCGACGATTTCATACTCATTCAGCGCGCGGCGCATGCGGCGAATCGCCTCGTCGCGATTCGCCCCCCAAGTGACGAGTTTGCTGATCATCGGGTCGTAATAAATCGAAATCGCATCACCTTCGCCGACGCCACTGTCTTCGCGCACGCCGTTGCCGCCGGGGCGTTGCATATATTTCAGTTTTCCAATCGACGGCATAAAATTATTTTCCGGATCTTCGGCATAAACGCGGCATTCAATCGCGTGTCCGCGGCGCTGGACTTGTTCCTGCGTAAAAGGCAATTTGCCGCCCGCGGCAATTTCCAATTGCAAACGCACCAGATCAAGCCCCGTGACCATCTCCGTCACCGGATGCTCGACTTGCAGGCGCGTGTTCATTTCGAGAAAATAAAAGTTGCGGTGTTTATCCACAATGAACTCGATAGTTCCGGCGTTGGAATAACCGCAACTGCGCGCCGCTTCGACCGCCGCTTCACCCATTTGCCGGCGCATCTTTTCGTCAAGCAGGGCGGAAGGGGATTCTTCGATGACTTTCTGGTGCCGGCGCTGAATTGAACATTCGCGCTCGCCGAGATGCACGACGTTACCGTGTTGGTCGGCAATAATTTGAAACTCGATATGGCGCGGACTTTCGACATATTTTTCAATATAAACCCGCCCGTCGCCAAATGCTGAAAGCGCTTCCGATGAGGCGGTTTGAAAGAGTGCAGCCAAATCCTCCGCGCGATGCACCAGGCGCATGCCTTTGCCGCCGCCACCTGCCGAAGCTTTGATGAGCACCGGAAAGCCGACGCGTTCAGCAACGGTTAGCGCTTCGCTTGAGTGCGCGATCGCATCTTTACTGCCCGGCACCGTGGGCACACCCGCGCCTTGCATCAGTTTGCGCGCCGCGGTTTTGTCGCCCATTTGGCGCATCGCGTTGCCGCTGGGGCCGATGAAAATCAATCCGGCGGCAGCAACCCGATCGGCAAATTCCGCATTTTCCGAAAGAAAACCGTAACCGGGATGAATCGCCTCGGCGCCGCTGCGTTTGGCGGTTTCGATAATTTTTTCCTGCACTAAATAAGATTCACGCGCCGGCGGCGGGCCGATTTCATACGCCTCGTCGGCCATGCGCACATGCAGCGCCAGCCGATCCGCCTGCGAATAAACCGCGACCGTGCGAACCCCCATTTCGCGGCACGTGCGCATTACACGAACGGCGATTTCACCGCGATTGGCGATGAGAATTTTTTTGAACATAGGTTGCGTCGTGACGCCTTCAGGCGTTACAGCATTCAAATAT
>CAYUVM010000252.1:0-6815 GCA_964447935.1 uncultured Cytophagia bacterium
TCGATTCTGATGACGGCCGTTGGCGCCTGCGCCAACGCCAAACTCGCCAACAGCATCAACGCCGTCAAACCGTAAATGACCTTTTTCATATTAGCTCCTTAACAATAAAAGCGCCATCTAAATGAATTAATCTCCCTCTTGCTCTACGTCGAATACGAACGACTATTGAATTGTCTTATTCGACCCGTCACCTCCTTTTCCAGAGTCTTGCCTGCTTCGATTTAACTCATTTGGAACGATCGAAGTCACGTCAAATTTTTCATTTTGAAATGAGGCGAAAAATTTGTTTAATGTCTTACGCAAAGGGAATGCCAATAAAACCGCAGTTTTAGATATGAAAAATAAGAATTTAAATCAAGTCAATTTTATAGTTATCCAGCGGGCTTCCTAAAATTAGGAATATTGTCAATTTTCATTCTCAATTTCGCGAAAGAGTTTTCCGCGAGCGCGCATAGAGCAAAGAGATCACCAGCAATACCACGCCCAGCGCTATAAATGATAGAATGCGATACCCGGCTTCGAGCCGTGCCATGTCCATCACAAAAACGTAGATCACCGCAAGAAAGAGCGTCAAGATCGCCATCCAGCGATACTTTTGGTTTTTTAAAAGCAAGCTCATCAAAAAATAAAACACCGCGGCGCCGAGCCACGACAGGCTCACGTAATTTTTCGGTACGGCATGATACAAACCGTACGGAATAATCACGAACGCCGAGGCGAGATAGGCGTTGCGCATCAACTCGGTTTTCAGCGCGAGGCGTTCGATTTTCCAATTCAACAGTCTCGCGCTCAACAACGCGACAATCGCATTGGCGACGATGACGACGATTTTGGAGCGAAACCAGATCGCGGTGGAGATCACCAGCAAACTTTCTCTGCACCGCAGCGGGGTCGTGACAGACCTCGCACGAGACGGTCTTGTAATAACCGGCGCCTTTGGTGGTCACGACCTCCGGATGGCACTCGGCGCAGGCCATCTGGCCGGCATACTGAATCGGCTGCGCCACGAGCGTGTCAACCGCCGAGGCACGAAAGTGGCCATATTCCCGAAATCGTGAGGGATCAAAGAATATCTTGCCGTGAACGGCAAAACCAGCATAATCACGGCCAAGATAATCAATCGTTTGATCTGCTCGGGAAATCGGTTCCAGAAAGATTGCAGAGAGGTCATAGGCTTGAACCTTTCGTGGCAAGTAAAATCGTCAGTGGATAAAAGCGACTATGGATCAGAAACTTTTATGGTCAGCGAAACTTACACGCGAAATTCGAAGAATTATGCTGCGGCTCACATCATCTTGGGGCTTCACATTCTCTTAGTGACCTTGCCGCACGAATTTTTTACGTTAGACGTTTAGTTTCCTTTTGCATTCTTCCATTTCAATATGTGATGACTCCCATTCAGGATTTAACTCTATGCACTTTTTATAATTCTCAATCGCTTTGTTGTATTCACCTATCTTATGATAATAATGACCCTTCACGTGCCATACATAAAACATTTTATCACATACCTTGATAGCCTTCCCGATTAACTTTTTAGCTTCTTCTATCCTGTCAATATTTAGGTATAATGCTGCCTTGTTGGCGATATTCATCGCTTTAGTCTCGGGGTCATCTGATTCTTTAATCAATTCATCAAATAGTTTTTCTGCGGTTTCATAATCTCCAATCCTAAAAGCTGATTCTGCCATCGTATTCAAATCTCTCTCGTCTCGGAAGCTAATATTGAGGCGATTCTCTATTTCGCTCGAAAACATAATAGTTATCATATTCTCAACTTCTTTCATATTTTGAATCCTTTGTTCCGGATTCTTCATTAAACACTTCGTGAGTAATTCGTCCATCCTTTCATCAAACTTAGCATCAAATTGTCTTATGATTTTTTCTGTAGCTTCAAGCCCTTTGGACAACCGCAGTAGTTCTTTCTGTAATCTTTCTGGCGATACAAACGGTGCCAGGAATACTTCTGTCATTACCATAGCTAAAGCGAAAACATCTGATCGAGTAGAATAACAATTCCGATCCACTTTACACTCTGGCGCGGTATACACATTTTTCAATGTATAGTTCTTTATTGTTTTGATATATGCATTCTCTGGCTCACTTTTTTTAAGTATTCTATTTTCGTGTATTGTCCTAATTCTGCCTAATCCAATATCCCCAATCACCGCCAAATGCATATCGGATGGCAGAGTACTTGATAATCCCATTTCTTCATTAACCCATCTTAGCCATTTGACAAATATATTGCTTGGCTTAATGTCGCAATGAACGTATTCAGGAAAGCCTCTTAAAATAGTGGACATCCCTGCAGCTATTTGCAAGAATAATCCAACTTTGTCAGTGAAGGAAATTGATCCTTCTAACATTCTCTGGGTGCGCGATTCATTTTTCTTTACAAAAATTTCGATGTACTCGGCTAAATTCGACCCGTGAACATACTCGATGTTTACTATCGGTAAACCTGTATAGACCTCGAATTCAATCCCTGAAGCTGCAACCACATTAGTATTGTATCTAGCAGGTAGGTTTGTAACCATCCTAATCCAACTCCTAGCTTCCTCCATGAATACATCGATGAGGTCTTTATTGAATGCAAATTCCCATTTCGGAATCTTCATTGCCCGCACTTTTTTTGACTTTGTGTCGAGGCATATTAGCACTGTAAACAATCCCCCACTCTTCCATTCCCAAACATTGTATTCGGACCTATCAGTTATAAGAGTCTCAACCATTTTCGCACCTTCACCCTTTTTAGCTATTTCATTCTATTATGTGACTTATTTTTGAAAAAAAATCTTCAGCCGTCATTTCTATTATGCACACGTTTTTTGCTTCCCAATAGTATTTTTTCTCTATCTCCCATTTTTTACTTTTATTTTTTGGCCCTACCATGAACGCCCTTCTGCAAAATCTGTTTTCTATATAACGTAAATTGTGAAACAGTAGTTTAAAGTCAAAATCTCTCATGCTAAAACCGACAAGTAATAATTCATGTGTCTTAAAAAGGTTCGCAATGTGTTCATGCAATCTTTTTCTATCTTCCATTGCAATGAAATAGTCTTTCTCCGATATTATTATTGTCGTTTCTCTTTCTATTGAACCATGATATTTAAGAATTTTTACTTCGTCGTGTTCAATATATGGAATTGGTGAATCAGTCATTATTCGCCTGACCCGTGGCTTTCGAGGAATTGATTCAATAGCTTTTTCCAAAATGTTGTCATAGTTGGTGGTAATTACTGTGTGGAAATATCCGTTCCTTACGAGTTCTGCAAATTTTCTATGCCCTTTTGATAATATTGCTTTATCCTCGTTTAATAGTTCCCGAAGCATCTTACAGAGCTCAACGCGTCCTTTTAAATTTTCATAGATTTCTGCTATTACTTCTAGCGAATCGGTCTTTTGCAAACGTATACCAATGTCCTTACATAGTGTTGCAGTGATCGTTTCAGTCGTTGGTAATCCTGCTTCTATTGAGAATCCCGCGCCAACTAGTGGAATCACGTTTCTCGCTTTTATTGCCCTGACCAATTCCGAGGGTATCATCGATCCGTTCAATTTTTACTCCTTTATTTTGAAAAATACTTAACAGGTTCAAACGAACGTTAAACAGCAATAATTTCCTCAATTCTCACTTTCGTCGAGATCAGTGAGCATTCGCTTCATTCTCCGACGCCTGCTTCCGCGAGCGCGCGTAGAGCAAGGAGATCACCAGCAAAACCACGCCGAGCGCGAGAAACGAGAGAATGCGATAGCCTGCTTCGAGTCTGGCCATGTCCACTACAAAAACATAAATGACCGCGAGAAAGATCGTCAGAATCGCCATCCAGCGATACTTTTGGTTTTTTAAAATCAAGCTCATCAAAAAATAAAACACCGCGGCGCCAAGCCACGACAGGCTCACGTAGTTTTTCGGTACGGCGTGGTACAAACCGTACGGAATAATCGCAAACGCCGAGGCGAGATAGGCATTGCGCATCAACTCGGTTTTCAACGCCAGCCGTTCGGTTTTCCAATTCAATAACCGCGCGCTCAACAAGGCGACCATCGCATAGCTGACATTCACGGCGCCGGTGGAGGGCGAAGAAATCAGATAGATTAAAAAAATACCCAAATAAATGAACGTGTTGGCGACAATCACGATTTTTGAGCGAAACCAAATCGCAGTGGAAATAACCAGCAAACTTTGCCAACCCAGCCAGATGAAATAGTGCGGTGAGGCGAAACGCGTAAAAATAGCGGCACTGAGCGCCAAGTAACCGAAGCAAGCATAGAACGAGGTGGCATAACGGCTTTCTCGCCACTGCCAACATAATATCGCCCAAGCGAGAAAGCAAGTGGAAATTAAAAAAAATATAACCGCGCGGTCCTGGGTAAAGAAAGTAATTGTCACTAAAAAGGCCACGCCGAAAAAGCCGGCGCCGTTCAACAGCGGCAATAATATTTTCGTCGCGTCTACCGGTGTCTCTTCCGCGCGCAAAAGATTGGGCAGCGCAAAAACGGCAGCATAAATAAAAAGGTAAACGAGGTTATATTGATGTGCCGCCACCGCTTGCAGCGGATGCCCGAGCAACGGATTGCCCAGAAGCCACAGCAGATGCGCCAGATACGCCCAAACAATGCTAAGGAGTCCGGCGATTTTGAAGCCGTAGCGCATCAAAAAGTAGATGGCTAACGCGGCGGTGCTGGCGACCAACGGCAAGGTAAAATGCCTAATGTCTGCCACCAACGCCGTGATATTACCGAGAAAAATCGCGAAGCAAGATAAAAATTCGCTGCGGCGTTGGCTGGCAACATAAAAATGGCCGGCGACCACGGCGAGCAAAAGAGCTAACGCGGCGGGTTTGTGAGTGAGCAGGGGATTTTCCGTAAAAAAATGCAAGCGCAAGGTGGCGTAATACAACAACAGCAAGCCGCCCCCAAATAAAATGCGCGAGAGAAATGGATATGCCGTGCGCCAAAACCGCGAAGCCGCAAAGAGTCCAGCCACGGCGAGATAGCCGATGAGGCTGTGCACCAGCGGCGGAAACACTTCGAGGGGATACGCAATAAAAAACGCCGTGCCGACAAGCAGCGCCACGATGCCCACGCGCGCCAGCCAAAACTCGCCGATCTTCAGCTCCAGCGCGGCCTCCTTCTCTTCTTCCGAAACCGGCGGCGCCGCCCGGGGCACTGCTATTCCTTTGTGAACTCTCGCATCCGGCAGCGGACCGAGTTGGAGATAAGTTTCAATCCGCGTAAGCCGCGCTTCAAGGCGGCGCAAGGTTTCCTCAAGTTGGATGGTGCCTTGAGCGGGATCGGATTGGTTCATGGTATCCTCAAAGCGCGATGATTAAAAAACCGAAGAGCAATGCTGGAAGATCGAAAATCCATGTTAGTCCATCATCCATCATTAATTCTCGATCAGCTATCCGCGATTACTTCCACTCCTGATCTCTCCGTCGAACTTTGATATACAGCGCGGCGGCCACCGCAAAGATAATCACCATCGACACCGCCAGGCCTTTGCGGCGGAATTGCAACTCGGCGAGCGCGGCGCGGCCAAGATCGACGGCCTGCGTGGCGAGATCGATGCCGGTTTTCGCGCGTTCGCGCAAAATCGTCGCGCGATAGTTGTGAATCTCTGTGCGGGCTTTGATCAATTCATCGTCGGCAGAAGTGATGATGAACTTGGCCTCGCTCACTTCCATGCCCGCACGCTCGGCGTGGCGCACCAGGCTGTCGGCGGTGTGAATTTTTGATTTCATCTCATTAATGATGGCAAACATCTCCGTGCCGTTCTTCCACCCTTCGCTGTCTTGTTCGTGGCAATTCGCGCAAACAAATTCGTTGCTCGTCGGATCGAGGCGGGCGTCGGTCGGCTTGGTAATCTTGTGATTGTCGTGGCACGCCTGGCAAAGCGGCAAACCGTTTTCTTCAAACGCTTTGGCATGCGGACTTTTCTCGAACAAATCGGCGTTGTTCAAATGGCAGCGGCCGCAGACATGCGCCAGCGATTTGACGTCCGGCGGAATCGCGCCGTGATTGCCGTGACAATCGTTGCAAGCCGGCGCCGCAATATCGCGCTTGCGCAGCAGCGCATTGGCATGCACGCTGGAATCATAATCAGCGAGCTGGCTCGTCGGAATCCCATAGCCGGCCATGTATTCGGTATTGGCGTGACAGCGCCCGCACGTCGCGGGAACATTGACCGGATAAACCGGCGAGCGCGAATCGTTCGCAGCGAGCACGCCGTGATTGCCGTGACAATCGCTGCACACGGCAACTTTCTCATCACCCTTTTCAAACAGCCGCTGGCCGTGTTGGCTCGTGCGATAGGTCGCGAGTTGATCCGTCGGCAATGCCGGATTAAATTTTTTGATCATCGCCGGATCGCTGTGGCATTTGCCGCAAAGCTGCGGAATATTTTTGCGGCTGGGCTTGCCGATGTAACCGGCTTTTTTGCTCATCGCCGCCTCGGCATCTTCCGCCACCGCTGGGCTCGGATCGCCGCCGTGACAACTTTCACAACCGATGCCGTTGTGCGCATGAATGTCATTGGCGAACGCTGTTACCGGCGCCAGTAAATTTTCATCTAAAAGTTTGTGGCAGGCGATGCAACTGCTCTCGGCCGGCGTTTGCGCGTACACGATTGCAGAGGGCAAAGCGCAGAGCGCATAGAGCAAACCTATATGCGTAGCGCTCTGCGCCATGCGCCATGCGCTACGCGCTTCAAAACGTTTGTGGTATGACATACGCAATCAAGCTCATAATAATGATGAAGGCAATGGCGGCCCAGCCGAAAGCCGTGAACCAGCGGGAAGTCCGGCGTT
>CAYUVM010000253.1:0-6800 GCA_964447935.1 uncultured Cytophagia bacterium
AGCTTCGTCGTCTTCGTCGGCAGAAATTTTTGTTGCGTCATTTTTCTGCCGTCTAAACGATTGATCAACAAATCGACCCACGGCCCGCAGGTGTTGACGATGAGTTTGGCGCGAATCGGGAAGTGGTCGACGGTCAACGTATCTTGTACGTTTGCCGCCACGACACGGTTGGCCTGTTTTTCAAATCCAACGGCTTCGGCATAATTCGCCATTTGCGCACCGGCGTGAGCGGCGGAATGCAAAATAGAAAAGAGCAGACGCTCAGTATTATACGTTTGGCAATCGTACCACATGGCTCCACCCGTCAGATTTTGGGTCTCGATATGCGGCACGAGGCGCTGCATTTCTTCCGGCGAAAGCATGCGCCCGGGTGGAATATGTTTCTGCGGATCATCAAGCTGGGCGTTGCGGTCGAAACTCATCACATCGTTCATCAACATCGCGATGCCCAACGCTTCCCGGCCCTTCATGCCGTGGCCGTAGGTTGGCATCAAACAAGGCAGCGGGTGCACGAGATGCGGTGCAACGCGCATGAGAATACTCCGCTCGCGAATCGATTCGCGCATGCGTTTGAAATCGGCGTGTTGCAAATAGCGCAAACCGCCATGCATGATTTTTAAACTGTTCGATGAGGTCGCGCCGCCAAAATCATTTTTTTCAATGAGCGCCACCGATAAGCCGCGTTGGGCGGCATCCCACGCTGTCCACGCACCATAAATGCCACCGCCGACAATGAGCACGTCGAAATTCGTATCGGCAAGGGTTACAAGATTCCGTTTCATCCTAATTCTTCAGTCCGAAGTTGTCGTATGAGTTCATAGCGTAATAAATGTAAGCCAATATAGCACAATACCTTCACGAAGTCAAGTTTGCGAACTGGCAAGAACGCGGTGCCGATAATACTGGGTTTCTGCGATGTCATTTTGAGAACATTGCGGCGATTGGTTACAAACTTAAACCATGACATGAGCTTGGAATATTCAAAATTCTGAAAACAATAGGTTTAAAGTATGACTTCTCCCGCTAAGCCATTTTACTTAATCTAACTTCTATTTCTTTAAGAAAAACTTTAAGTAAATTGATAGGAAATGTAATGCTTTAAACCGAATTGGGTCATCAAACAGTTTTCAATGAGCCAGAATTTGCCCTGCGTGAACTTACTGTTCTTAATTTCAACAGTTGCAGCACTCTCTTGCAACCCGACTTACAAATTCTTCATAAAATAATTCGTCATCAGCGTGTGCAAATGCAACTGCGTGGTGCCGCCGGTGATGGCGTGATTGCGGCCATGATAATACATGACGTCGAATTGCTTGTTGAGTGCTTGCAGGGTCTCTTGTAATTGTACGGTGTTTTGCATGTGAACATTATCATCGGCCATGCCGTGAATGAGATACAGCTTGCCCTGCAGTTTATCCGCGTACGTCATTACCGACGCCGATTTATAACCAGCGGCGTTGTCTTTCGGCAAGCCCATGTAACGCTCCGTCCAAATCGTGTCGTAGAACCGAAAATCCGTGACCGGCGCGCGGGCGATGCCGACTTTGAAATACGGCGCGCCTTTGGTCATCGCCATCGCGGTGAGATAACCGCCGCCGCTGTGGCCCCAAATTCCGATGCGGCCTGCGTCGACATACGGCAAGCTGCCGAGATACTTCGCGCCTTCGATTTGATCGTGCGTGGACCACTTGCCCAAATCGCCGTAAGCGAGATTTTTAAATTTCTTGCCGCGCCCGCCGGTGCCGCGACTGTCGACGCAAAAGCTGAGGAAGCCTTTCTCCGCCATGAACTGATGCCACAAATAGCGCCGGGTTTCCCAACGATTGACCACGTGTTGCGCACCCGGGCCACTGTAACAAAACATGATCACCGGGTATTTTTTCGTCGAATCAAAATTCGCCGGTTTCATGATCCACGCATTGAGCGGCGTGCCGTCGTCGCTGGTTTTGACTGTAATAAACTTCGGCGCCACCAGATGGTAGGCCGCCAACAGGTTTTCATTCTTTTCCAGCCAGCGCAGCAGCTTGCCGTCGGTTTGCCGCAAGCTGATTTGCGGCGGCGTTTGCGCATCCGAGAATGTGCCGATCACATATTTAAAATCCGGCGAAAAGTTTGAACTGTGCCAGCCCGCGCGCTGGCTGATGCGCTCCAGACTTTTTCCATCCAGGCTGGCGCGATAGATGTTTTCCTCAATGGGTGAATCTTTTTTGCCGGAGAAATAAAGCCAGCCAGTCCCTTCCTCAAAACCCTCGATGGCCGTCATTTCCCATTCGCCGCTGGTGAGCGGATACAGCAAGCGGCCGTTGTAATCATAAAGATAGGCGTGCCGATAACCGCTGCGCTCGGACGTCCAAATGAATTGTTCTTTCTTGGTTAAAAAAGTGATGTTGTCTTGGACATCAACGATGTCCACCCAGCACGGATCGGTGTCGCTCAGCACAATGCGCGTGGCGCCGGAATTGACATCAGCAAAGAGCAAGTCAACTTTGTTTTGCAAACGATTCAGCCGCTGCAAGGAAAGAATGCGCGCGTCGGGCGTCCATTGAATGCGGGGAATATAAATATCGGTTTCCGCGCCGAGATCGATCCATTGGGTTTGCGCGGATTCGAGCGTCACCACGCCGACTTGTACGAGCGAATTCGGCTCACCGGCTTTCGGATATTTGAGCCAAAATACGCTCGGATAAAGCGACATCATGTTTTCAAGCGGAAAGACCGGAACGCGCGTTTGGTCGAGCCGCCAAAACGCGATTTTCTTGCCATCCGGCGACCAACGCCAGCCATCAGAAATAGTAAACTCTTCTTCATACACCCAATCGAACTGGCCGTTGATGACGTTATCGCTGCCGTCGGTGGTCAACTGCATTTCGATACCGCTGCTCAAATCCAGTACGAAAAGATTGTTGCCGCGCACGAAGCCGATTTTCGTCGCGTCCGGCGAAAATTTTGCGTTGCTTTGCGCGCCGGCGATGCCGCTTAACGGACGCAGCTTCTTCGCCAGCACGTCGCAAATAAAATATTGCCCGTCGGTGGAATGCCGCCAGATTTGCCGCATATTGCTGGCGATCAGCAGGTATTTACGGTCGCGGCTCCACTCGTAGCGGTCAATAGAAATTGGCTCGCTGCCGGGCTTGAGTGCCAAATTTTTTCCAGCGAGCAGCGGCGTTTCTTTGCCGCTCACCACCTCGTGCTTATAAATATCGCCGTCTTTTAAATAGGTAAACGCCGCTTCGCCCGGAACCCATTGCACGCCCTGCAGCGTTTTCGGTGTAAGTTTGTTAGAAGCGAAAATGTCCTCGAGCGTGAGGGGCTTTTTTTCCTGGGCAGCAGCAATCGTTGCCAGCAACAAAAACAGCATCGAAATCAAACGAAGAAAACGCGCGGTGGAATTGCACATGTCTTGCTCCTTTTTGATGTCATGCCGGCGAAAGCGGGGGGTATGTCCAAATCTCCCCCAATGATGGATTCCCGCTGTCGAGAGCATGACAATTTTCACCGAGTATAGATTTTTTCAACTTTGAACTTCACTGACGCGGCTTGTAGGCCAGCGCAGAAAAACCTGCTGATATGTAAATAAATTTTCACACACCAGTCAACACCTATTCAAAAAATTTTCTCACCTCGGCACTTCTTCCCAAATATTCCCACTGCTGCAGCGCAATTGGCACGTTGCCGTTCAGCCAAACGAAATTATGAAAGGCGCGCAGATTAAATTTATCGCCCAGTTGCATTTTCGCCGCGGTGAGAAAACGCAAAATCTGAATCTTGCCGATCTGGTAGGTAATCGCCTGGCCGGGATTCGACGCAAAAGACGCCGCTTCCTCCTCGGCGGTCGCTTTGTCCATCGGCACGGTTTCCGCGAGATAGCGCCCGGCCTCCTGAATGGAAAATTCTCCGGTGGCCAACTTGATATCGACTTCCACGCGCAGCGCGCGCAGGCGCATGAAACGATAAATAATCTCGCGCGAGTGCGGCGCGTCGTCGAACAAACCATGTTGCAGCATCATCTCTTCCGCGTAAAAGCCAATGCCTTCGATCGGGCCGGAATCGAGATAATGCCGGCGAATCGGGTTCGGATGCGCCCACGACCAGCAGAGCTGAAAATAATGCCCGGGCGTGCCTTCGTGCACGATGATGGGCCGTGGATCCTGCGCGGTGGCCAGCCGGAAAAACGACAAATTCGGCGCCGGCTCCGGAATGTAACTCACCCCGTTTTGCCCCAACCGCGAGGGGCCGGTGAGATCATCCACCACGCCGAGGTGCGAGAGCGCCTCGATATAATCCGGCATTTTCAGATTGCCGTAATGCCCCATCCGCTCCGGCACATCAAGAATGCCCTTTTTCATCATGAATTCGCGAATCGCCTGCTCCTGGCGCTTGCCGGTTTCAATTTGCTCGGCGGAATTTTTGAACAACGCCGGCTTTGGAATGCCGGCATTGCGCAGGCCTTCGTAATGATGAAACGCCACCGCGCGATCCCACTCCTGTCGCGCCAGCAGCAGCATCTCCTCGCGCGTGAAGGGCAGCAACGCAATGTTCCGCAAATACCAATCGTAATTTTTCGCGCCAATCGCGAAGCTCGTGCCCATGTGCAGTTTCTGCTTTTTGATCCACGCCGCATAATCTTCCAGCGCGGTTGCAGCTTTTTTTGCCGCCTCGGCCAGCGGCTTCTGTTGCGTTTTGGGGAAAAGCGGCGTCAAGCCGCGCCCGACACGATCCAATTTCGCGGTCACGCCTTCAAGATTGGCGAGCGCAATGTCGGCAAAATAGCTCACGCCTTCGGTGAGATTTTCTTCGGCTTGTCTCACCGTGGTGGGAATAGACTGCAGGCGCCGCACAATGTTTTTCGCGCGCGCTTCGCTGAAGGGCGGCGGTTGCAGAATCAGTTCGTAAATGACACCGAGCGTTTGATGCACGTAAAAATCCGGATTGCGCCGTGCCGAGCGCACGAGGTTCAACTCATAATTCGCGCGCGCAATCGCCCCGCGCAGAAAGAGATTATCGACGCTATCCGCCACCGTCCACCCGCTGTGATCAAGCGCCGCGAGCCGGTCGAGAAATTTTTTCTGCATCTCGTCATGCTGCCGCAGCGCCGCTGCCGAGAAATCCGGCGTCCAACCGTCCGGCCGTTCGACGCGATTGACGTCGTCGCCCGTTGCCGGCTGCGTGGCCGCGCGCCATTCAAAAAATTCTTTGGCGAGGGCTTGGAGGTTCGCCGCGGGAGGGTTGTTAAGAGGTTGCGCGAACAGGGAAGAATGAAGTGCGATAACGGTGATTAAGGTGGAAATGGTGCGATGAAGCATGCGAAATCCCTTTCGTTGTATAGAATTTATTTTGCTTTATTGCCGGCTAATGCAAGAAACTCGATGCAATATTTCTGACTTTTAACTTACGCAATTTGCCATGAAAATTGATTGACATCGCCTTTGTCTTTACCATAGATGGCGAAGGCCATTTCATTATTCAGCCCGGTCCGGTTCGGGCCTTTTCAGTCTTTTGGCCGCTTTCTCAAAGTCGCTTTCAAAGCTTCGATCTTGGATGACGCGGAATTTGGAATACTCCTCTTCGGCCAGGGCCTTGGCAACCTCGTGAGAGACGTTCCCGGCGTTGTGGCGGAACTGCGTGGCTTGGCGGCTGTTGACGCGGTAGCCCACGGCGATGATGACATCCAGATTGTAGAAATCGAGCTTGCGGGAAACCTCTCTTTCTCCCTCTTGTTGAACTGTCAAAATTTCTTTGACAGTTGCCTCCCGCCGCAATTCCTCTGACTCATAGATTTGCTGCAAATGGTAACTGACGACTTGTTTGGTGGTCCCGAACAGGTCGGCCATGCGGTTGATGTTCAACCACAAGGTCTCCTCCTGAAAAAACACTTCCACTTTCGCCGCGCCGTCCGGCGTTGTGTAAAGGATGATTTCGCCTTCGCGCGGTTCCGCGCTTTTGCGCCCGCTTTTTTTCCGGCTCATGAAAGTCCTCTGGCTGGTCACACGCCTTTTATTTTAGTTCTTGGGTTTTCAATCTTTTGATGCGAAGATGTTCACGGATAACAGTTTTATCCAATCGCCCTCCTCCATCATATTCCCACCACCCCTGTTTCAATCAGCGCATTGTTTTCTTCCACATCAAACGTGCAGACTTTCTTGCCTTTCTGGAGCCATCTACGGATCAGCCGCTCGACGTTGCCGTTGGGCTGGGCGTAGGCGACAAAGATTTCGCTGGCCAACTCGGCCATCAGCTCGTTGCGCTGGTTGGCGGTTTCTTGCGTGACGCGGGTAACTCTCGGCGAGAACGGAGTAATGATGAGCAGCCGGTTCTTTGCCAGCGCCTCGGCCAACTCCGGTTCGAGGCGTTTTTTCAACCCGCGGGCGAGTGCAACAATGATGGATTGCTCTCCTTGCAAAAGATAGTGCAGAACGTCCTTCTCGATCTGCGAGTGATTGCCCGAAATAACGCACGTCATCGCGTTTCTCTTTTCGATGGCCCAGTCATACGACTTCAGCACGACCGGCGCGGGACAGCGGCGGGAACAGAGAAAGGCAACCTGCGCCTCTTGCAAGATGGCTTTGTTGCCGGCGTAGCCCAATATGGTTTGTTGGGAAGACACGCTCACTCCTCCGCATCCAGTTCCTTTCCCATCCGGTATTTGATGTCGTAGTTGATAATGAAATCCAACTCTTCGTCTGTAAATCCGTAATGTTTCGCCAGCACACTGTCGATCTCGTCGATGATGGGTTTGGATGGTCGAAAATTGAAATATTGGACCGTTATGTTTCCTTTTCCAGAATAAGACACTGTTCGTA
>CAYUVM010000254.1:0-6796 GCA_964447935.1 uncultured Cytophagia bacterium
ATATCCACGGCAAACAACTCGCGCGAATTGCCCAGACGCCGCACCCGTCGTGGCGGCTCAGTAGCGCGCGCTCCGCCGAAACGATACAGCAATGAGTCCCGCACGATTTTCGTATGATCGAAAATTCTCACCGTATCGGTAAAGGCGGTGCGCTTGACGGCCAAGGCCTCGCCGGAGCGATAGCGCGTAATCACCGGTGGACACATATCGAAACTGTATTCGGCAAACGCGTTGGCCGATGCGTTCACATTTCCCGCCGAATCCACGAGCCAATAAAACAAGCTATCGTAACCGCAGAGGCTGGTGGAATTGAACGCTACGGAGAAATTCACATTGTTCTCGTTACGGGTCAGTGCACTCTCGCCATCGGGCAAAGTATTCGCGCCCGGCTTCGTTTGAAATTTCCAGCGCACGCGCGCGGCGTCGCGAATGCCGTCGAACAAGCCGAACGTCAACCGGAGCGGATTATGGCGGGTGGTGAACCAATCGTTCGGCCCAATATTGCGGGCGGTCGGTTGGCTTGGCGCCAGCGGCGCAGTCAAATCATATTTAAACTGCACGGCTTTGGCATTGGCGTAGCCGGAATTGCCGCTGCCGTCAACCAGCCAAAGATACAAATACCACCATTGATCCGCAGCAATATTATTGCGCAACGGCAGCGTTAAACACATTCTGCCCTCGCTAATACTGCGGCGGGCAAATTGTCCCGGCTCGTTGCTCGGTTTAATCGAGTTCAAAAATATCCAGCGAATTTCTCCGATCCCGCTGGGATCATTTGCTTCCCAGCAAATCGTCAAACTATCGCCATTCGTGTAGCCGACATAACCGCCGGTCCAACGCGAGGTCACCGACGGCAGCGTGGCAAACGCCGGCGCGGTGACGTCGTAATAAAGCTGCGAATAATTCGGTGAGAGATAACCGGAGACGCCGTTGCGGCCTTGCAACCATACATAACAATTCCAGCGGCCGGCGCTCAGCACATTGCGCAAAGGAATTCTAAAACACGGGCGATTATTCACAATGAAAATTCGCGCCGTGCCGGTGGTGTCGCTTGGCGACGTGGGCGCAATGGGCAGAAAGCTGAATTTCCAGCGCGCATCCAAAACTTCGGCAATGCTGGTCACCGTCAAATTCAAGTAGATCGTCAATGAATCAACATACGTGTATCCGGCGCGTCCGCCCGGCCAGTTCACGAGCAAAGTATCGAGACGCGGCGGTGGCTGGAGAATTTGTCCACTGCCGAGAACTGGAAAAGAAATTTTCCCGAGCGGCTTAATCAGATCATTGGTGGTAAAACTCAGGCTGCTGCTATAAATCCGGCCTTCAAGCGGTTTAAACGTCACCGTGACGCTCTTCGTATCGCCGGGCGCAATAACCGCCGGTAAAGGTACGAGATTGTAGCCGGCCAACGGATTCAACACGGTGCTGAAAATTTTCAAGGTGTCTGTCAGGGCTTCGTCCGTGGCTTTGCGATTGGTCACGCGAAATGATTTCGTTGCCGAATCGCCAACCACCAGCGCGCCGAAATTCAACGCCGGCGGCGTCGGCACAAAAACCATTTCCGGCCCGCGCGTCGTGCCGGTAAGCTGCACGGTGAGTGAGTCGGGTTGCGAATTGCTGGTGTAATTAATTTTAATCACCCCCGCATAAGCTTTGCGCACTACGGAGCTGAACCGGAGATTGAGTGTCAAATTCGCGTCGGGCGCCACTCGCACGCCCACCGGTGGATTGACCATCGCGAACGGATCGCTCAACGTGAAGCGCGTGAGGAAAACATCGGCGCAAGTGGCATTTCTCACCACCAAAGTTTTATCGAACGACGCGCCGGCTTTGATCGAACCAAACTCAACCTTGGTCGCGGCCGAAGTTAATTTGCCGGTGCGTGAAATGTACAGCGTCGAGGGTTGATTTGCGCCGTTTTTTACCGTGTCGCTTAACACCGGGATTAGCGTGTCACCGCCGGCAGCATAAGCTTTTCGAATGAAAAATTTATACAACCCATCCGCCGTCGGAGGCAACAGACTGTTGTTGATATCGAAACTAGCGACGAATCTGTTGCCACTCACCCACGTTTTAGTAATCAGCGGCAGTCGCAAGGGATATGGCGCATTGACACCGAAGGTAATAACCGGAATCGAGTCACGCATCGCCGTATTAAAAACCATCGTGATGGCAACACGAACTTCGCCGGCGGTGCATGTCACGGTCGGGCCGACGCTAAAAGTCATTTCAGTTAATTTCGGCGTTTGCGCCCAGGCCGTCGCACTCCAGCCGCCATGCGCGAGCAGGGCCAGGAGAAATAACAGTCGCTTCATTGATTGTACCTCAAAGAAAAAATTTATGGCGTCGTCATTCGTAGTCTTGCCCGAATAGGGGCAAAATTAAAGTTTTTCGTTTTTAATTGCGGCCCATGTGGGCCTGGCCTACGTCAAAAAGGGGCTCCCGATCACCAAGGCAAGATCAACTCACGGAAAGCTTGGAGGGTTTGGCAAATTAGTTCCCGTCGTCGGTGGTTTATTATCCTTATCGGAACCCTTGGTAAGCTGGGAAATGCCGATGGCCGCACCGACCGCACCGACCGCGACGAGGCCATAAACCAAAATCTTATTGCTGCCGCTGCTGCTGTATTGAGCCGGGTTTTCCGTTCCGCTGCCCGGGTCTGAGGTTCCGGCGCTGCCATATTCAGTGGTTTTCAATTCCTGCGCCGGCGCTTCCGTTTTTGTGGAAGTCGTGCTGCCATTGAGTAACGCCGATTTGCCGACAAGTTTACGGGCCACGGCGGCCATTAAGTTTTGCAACCCTTCCAGGTCGCCATCAAAATCTTCATTGGCGCGCTCCACCACCTGGCCGCTGCCGGCGTGGATCATTTGCGTTTCGACAAAATAAAGCTGGCCGACTTTACGCACGCTGCCATTCACAATCAATTTCACGCCAAGCTGTTTGCCGGCTGCCGCGCCGCACGCGACGGTGCTGCAACCGTTTCCGCCGTTCGCCAGCGTCTGCGCAACGGTGCTGGACGGCGTGACCATAAAAATTCCCGTTCGTTCCAATTCAGCGGACAAACGCATCGTTAAAGTTTCCGCTTCATTCGCGGTGATACGGCCGGAAGGCTCTAAAGGCAGGACGGCCAAAGTGTATTTGGCGGCGGGGTTAACCGCGGCGAAGGTGTTGCCAAGAATGCAGCACGTGAACGACAACAGCAGCGTGAGGGGGCGAAAAAATCGGTTACGCATAGAATCAAACTCCATTGGTTGAGAAAAATCTTACCATAATTTTGCAAATTTAAAAGCCCAATCCCCAATTTCCTTGAGTTCGGAAAACTCATGGATTGGCCGTTTTAGTTTTACAACGCAAAATCGGGGTAATCATCGCGTCGGTTTTTGCAATTCACAGACCAACGTGCTCAGCCCAAGCATTCTACGCGCCATCCGGCAGCGATATAACAAAATCGCAACCCGTTTACTCTCATTGAATCAACAAGCTCGCGCAATTCCTCAAGTTGCGCCCGCTGCAGATGCGGCTCCACCTCTGCACGTACATCTTCCACATCAAAAAAGATCGCCTTGTTTTATCGTGAGACAGCTCGCGGTTAAGAAGCAATCACCAACTGATAAAAACAAAATAATAACTTGCTAACAACCACACGGATGTCACAGAAATACAGCAGTTTTTGTTTTAACAGCAGAATTCATCGACTCGTGTTCGCGAGTAACATACACCCCGCGGCCGTGATTTGCGGGAAGGAAATCGAACAGAATACCGGCGGCCGCGGGACTCGCTTTCGATGCGAATCGCGGCCACCGGTTTGGCTGTGAGCGGGAACGCTCTGAAAGCTTGCGGCTAATTGATGCGCGAGAATTCAATACGGCGATTCTGGCGCCGGCCTTCTGGGGTGTCGTTGGGCGCAATCGGTTGATAAGGCCCAAAGCCTTTCGTCTCAATGCGCTCGCCGGCAATGCCCCGGCTCATGAGATACGCTTTGACGGCCTCGGCGCGCGCCTGCGACAGCCGCATGTTGGTTTTAACGCCACCAGTGTTGTCCGTGTGACCATGAATCGCGACTTTCATGTCCGGATAATATTGCAGCGTGTTCAAGGCCTTGGTCAGAATGGCTTCGGATTCCACCGACAACACGGCGCGGCCGGTTTCAAACACGATACCGTCGAGAACGATCGGCGCGTTGTTTTCGATCTTCAAAATTTCGCGCGGCACGTCGTCATCGGCGACCAGCGGATTCGTGCCGCGATTTACCTCGGTGGCGTCCGCGATGGTGCCGCCGTCGGTGTCCCGTTTCAAGGGATCGGTTTGGTATTTCTTCACCTCATCGCCATCCAGCAAACCATCAGCATCCGAATCGATTTCCAGCGGCTGGGTTTGATAACGCCCGATTTCTTCACCGTCTTTTAAACCGTCGGCATCACTATCGGCTAAATTGGGATTGGTTTTGTGGACTTGCAGCTCTTCCGCATCGCTCAGATCATCATTGTCGCTGTCGCCTTTCAGCAAATTCGTTTGATGCGTCGAGACTTCGTCGCCATCCGGCAAACCGTCTTGATCCGTGTCCGCCTGCGCCGGGTCGGATTTATATTTTTTGATTTCATCCAAATCGCTCAAGCCGTCGCTATCGGAATCAATCACCAGTGGGTTGGTGCGAAAAGTCAAAACTTCGGCCCCGTCTTTAACGCCGTCTTGGTCCGTATCTGCGAGTTTCGGATTGGTGCCGCGCATTTTTTCGTCGCGATTGACCAATCCGTCCCGATCCATATCCGGGTTGCCGCGAAACAACAACGTTAAACCGGCAGTGGCGGAAACAAATCCGTCATTGGCGCGTTTCTTTTGGCTGTTGTCGAGCCGGTCATTACTGACAAAATGATAAAGCCCGCGCAGATCGAAGGCCAGCTTCTCACCGAGCAAAAAACCCAAACCGCCGCCGAGGGGAGTGGAAAAATTATTTTTCTCGTAACTAATTTTCCGATTAAACCGCCGCGGATTGGTGCTGAAATATTCCGCGCCGCCGGCAATGTAGGGCCGAATCGTCTTGCCGCCGAAAAGCGAAATCTGGCCCAGCACACCAACGCCGGCAAAGTCGGTCCAGAACGCTTCTTTCTTCTGCAAATTGCCGGAAAGCTGTCCATAATTGACACTCAGTTCGTAGGCAAAATGATCGTTCAAATGATGCACGAAAAAAGCGTTGGAGTAAGGCAGCTCTGTCGCTTGGACAAACTCATCGCTGCGATAAAACGTCGCGCCGCCGCGAACGCCGAGGCCGACGGTGTTGTGCAATTCCTGCGTCTGCGCCATCGTTGCGGGCAGGCTAATGGCGCAAAACAATAATAAAACAAACTTCTTCATCGTGCTCTCCTCGAGATAGATGATCCAGGTGCTCCCGCTGATAACCGCCATTTATTTACCAATCATCGGCTGAAATTAACAAAATGTTACAAAGTTCAAATCACCGAATGCTGTATCATAACCGAGGTTTCGATGACTTGTTTATATAATACAACCATATTAAAGATTTGCGGGCTGAGGCTTATCGCACCACCATTATCTTCATCACCCGTTCAAAATTCCCCGCTTGCAAGCGGCAAAGATAAATGCCGCCCGGCACGAGTTGGCCTGCGGCATTTCTGCCGTTCCACGTCGCATTGTAATATCCCGGCGCTTGCTGTGCATTCACCAGCGCGATCATCTCGCGGCCCAGCATGTCGAAAACTTTCAGCGTCACAAGGCTTGTCTGCGGCAATTGATATTTGATCGTCGTCTCGGCAGATTTCACGGCCAGCGTAAATGGGTTGGGATAATTTTGCTCGAGATGAAATTCGCTTGGAGCGATTTGCTCAGAAACCGGTGATGACAAATCGGCCTTGCTGAACTCGGAAAGGCTATGTACAGTAAAAATTTTTGTGCCCGAAGTGCCGCCTCCAGGTTCGAGATTGGTAATAGAAAAATTACGCGCGCCAAGTTTAGTTTCCGTAGCAATAGTGATATTAATTGTCAAACTTGTTGTATTATTGATCGTCGTGGAGTTGATAGTTATGCCATCGCCCACTTTCACCGACGTTACACCGCTGATGAATTTAGTTCCGGTCAACGTCACATTCAGGGTTTGTCCAGGAGTGCCAATGCTCGGCGAGAGGCTGATCAAAGTTGGTATTGGGTTATTTACCCAGAAAAGGCGATTCGCGGAAACGCCGCCACCCGGCGCAACGTTGCTGACGGAAAAATTTCGCGCCCCAGTGGCAGCATTGACGGCAATAGTTAAATTTGCTGTCAAACTATCTGGACGATGCACCGTCACACTATTGACTGTAATACCCGTGCCGGTATTAATACGGCTTACACCGGCAATGAAATTTGTTCCTTTAAAACCGACATCAAAAGTTTGCAACCTCTTACCATTTGCCGGGGTAAGTTTCGAAGTCAGCAGCGGTGCCGGATTATTAATCGTGAAGGTTTGCGGCCCCGAAGTACCACCGTTCGCACCACTATTCATAACCAGAAAGTCTCGCGGCCCGGTTGCAGCGTTAGCTGCAATAGTTATGTTCGCCGTCAAACTATCTGGACGATGCACCGTGACACTATTGACCTTGATACCAGTGCCCACGACTATACTCGTCACTCCGCTGATAAAGTTTGCGCCTTTGAATCCAATCAAAAAGGTTTGCAGTCGATTGCCTTTGTTAGGCGAGAGCTTGGCTAAAGCCGGTACCTGCGTCGTCGTTGATTTTCCCATACCGCTTAACTTGACAATGTTATCTTAAAACTAGAGGACAAACGTCCAACGAGGACAAAA
>CAYUVM010000255.1:0-6791 GCA_964447935.1 uncultured Cytophagia bacterium
AGCTGCCATTCGCCATCAAGATCAGCCGCAAGGCCATGCGCGTGATCAAACAAAACGTCGCCGTCAGCCTCGCCCTGAAAGGCATCTTTTTGGCGTTGGCTCTTCCTGGCTTCGCCACGTTGTGGATGGCCGTCATTGCCGATACCGGGGCCTCGTTGCTCGTCACGCTGAACGGGATGCGGCTGTTAAAAACCACGGATCGGGATTTAGCAAATTAAAGCTATTTCACCGCCCGGGCGGTACCGAATAGTTACAAATGAAGGATGATTTGGAATTTCATAAGTTGACTCTTAACGCAAAATTTCGTAAGTTAAGAAGAGGCCATTCCCAAAATTAATAGGAATGGCCTTTTCATGTTTATACAAATAATCAACGCCGGGCAATGAATTGCGCTTGAATCCAGAATTATTTTACTTGACGAAAAGATTCGAAGAGATACAACCGTTTTATGATCACCCCCAAAGATTTTTACCGAAAACTCGATAATCTTATCACCAAAATCGGCCGGGAAAAAACCAGCCAAACTTTCTTGACTTCGATAGCCGCCGAACTGGAAAAAACCTTCGGCGAGGATTTGAAAATCGCCCATGGCCGGCTTTACAAAGAAAGCGGCGATGAATATGTTTTGATTGGGCCTTCGAGCAAAACGAAAGCCTCATCGCCGACCCCGAAGCTGCGCGCCAATTCGGAAGCGGTCAAGCACGTCATCGAAAATGGCAGCTATATTTTCGACGATCCGCAAATGAGCATCGATCCGCACATCAACACGCAGCATGAATATGCGATCCCCGCGGCGTTTTATATTCGCCGCAAAAGCAAGCGCTGGATGTTTATTTTTGAGCTAAAAAGCGGCTGGATTCGCGAAGAAGTGGAGTTTTGCTTAAACGCGGTGCGCTCGGCGCTCAACTATCGCATGTTCTCGGATGCGGTGAAGAATGAATACGAGCAAGCGGCGCTGATTCAACGCAGCTTGCTGCCGGCCACCCCCCCGAAGATCAAAGGCTATCAAATCGCGGCGCGCTCGAAACCGGCGGAGTTGGTGGTCGGCGATTTCTACGACTACTTTGAATTTGACGATGAAATGTTCGGCGTCGGCATTGGCGACGCCAGTGGCCACGGCTTGCTGGCGGCCATGCTGGTGCGTGACGTGGTGACCGGCTTGCGCATGGGCATGGAAAAAGAATTGAAGATGGTGCACACCATCAAGAAGCTCAATCGCGTTTTATATCGCAGCACCTACTCCAGCCGGTTCGCGACGCTGTTTTATGCGGAGTTGGAGCGCAACGGCAATCTCATTTATGCCAACGCCGGCCATCCCGGCCCGCTGTTGGTGCATGGCGAACAAGTCCAAGAGTTGAAAGCCAACGGCACAATTCTCGGCGCCCTGCCGGAGCTAGCGATCCAGCGCTCCATTGCGCTTTTCCGGCCGAACTCAGTGCTGGTGATGTACAGCGATGGCATTTTCGAGCGTCTCAATCGCGGCGACGAGCAATATGGCATTCCGCGTCTCAAAAAACTTGTGGTGCGCAACCAGAACAAAACGGCGCAGGAAATTTTGGATTTAATCTTTGACACGGTGTTTCAATACGGCAACGGCGCGAAGTGGGAGGATGACGCCACCGTGGTGGTGATCAAACGGGTGAGTGAGTAAATAGTGGTATTGGGCCGGAGTGTCAAACTTAAGTTTGACACTCCGGCTTCGAACATTGAACTTCGGACCCAACGACTTTACCGCTTCGGCAACATCGCGCCAATAATCGTTCGAATCACGTCGCCGTTCGGACTCTCCACTTTGATTTCGACGGTGGCACTTTTGGCCACAAGACTATCGGGCTGCCAATTGGTTAAAACAAAAGCGAACTTGGTTGCCTCTTTTGACTGGGTATCCTTCATCGTGACATTGACCGCGCCCGCCACCTTCCCGTTGTCCGTACTCACCGTATAACGGCTTCCCGCCACGAGAGGATTAAAATTGAGATCACTGACTAAGTAGTTAAACGTTTGCGAAGCGAAAGGTTGCAGCGTAAACGTCGTGGGCGTTACTGACACCTGGGTCGGCCCGGAGAACAAAACTTTCGTGGTCACTTTAATTTTGTTGCGCGTTTCATCTACGGTTTCCGCGATGACGGCGACGAGACCGTCGGAACCAGTGAGCGGAGGAACGGGATTCGCGGAGGTTAAAATCACGGTGGCTTGTCCTAATGCATTCGTCACAGCAGAGCCTTCAATAATACCGCCCGTGCTCTGAAACTGCACGACGGTTCCCGGCGGCACCGGGTTGGAATATTTATCGCCCACAAAAGCCGTGACGCGATCTTGCAGGCCGAGATAAATCAACCCGGCAATGTTGAGCTTTTCAATGCCGAGCGAAAGATGAGCGCTATGGGGCAAACCGCCATGAATCGCAATCGGCACCGGTGCGGAAGCGATCGCTTTACTTTGAATTTCCGCCACCACTTGCAATGCGCCGGCAACAGTTCCACTCGTTATTGTGGTTACCGCGCGCCCATTTTCATCCGACTCACTTGCCGCGGGAAAAATCGAAGCCCCGCCGGGATTGCCGGTAATTCTGAATGCCAAAACGGCTTTGTGTTGTAGATCAACCGCCCGGCCGCTGGCATCACGCACTTCAAAAGTCAAATCCGCGGTGGCTTGGCCGCCGGAACCGGCTACGAAAATATTGGGAGTGGAAACCTTGATCAAAACAATATTCGTTGCATCGCCCGAAGGGCCATTGCTGCCCAGTTTTGCCATCCGCACTTCTGGAATCGTGGTCGTGTGCCCGTTTTGAACTTTAACCGCACGCAACGTGTCATTATTGAAGCCAGTTCTGGAAAAAATCACGGTCGCTATTGAGGCCGTGGAATCGGCCAATTCAATGGATAACGCATATTTGCCGCTGGCATCGCTTTCGGTGCTGAGATTAAACGGCAAAACTTTCACCAAAACTTTTTCAACCGGCGTCGAGGTGCCGCGTTCGGTAATCTGGCCTTCGAGGCGGGCCGGCGTCGTGGAATTGGTGACATTGGAATCTTGGCAACTTTGGAGGGTAATCCCGGCACTGGCAGCAAGCGCCAGCACGAATAATCTTGAAAGCAAAAACTTGTGCATGTGCAGTCCTTTAGCTGGATAGTCCTATATTGTCCGTCCTCGCCGTAAAAATGAGGCGACAGTGATTGCAACCAAACCGCAATTTCCCAGCGCACACATTGAAGAATATACGCACGCCCGTTGGAGAATGCAGAGGCCGAATCAGCAGGAGAAGAAGCAATTTGGTATTGCAATCTATCCCGGCGAGTATTAAATTGGAAAAATGACAGGAAGATAACGATTCTCATTTCTATTCCGGCAGCCCGATGAACACCACTTACATGCTGACCATCGACGTCGGCCATCCACCCCGGCCGCCGAAACAAGTTGAAAGCGAACTCGACGCGACGTTAAGCAAAGTGCGAAGCTCTTCGCAATTGCGCGTGATCAAAGTGATTCACGGCTACGGCAGCCACGGACAGGGGGGTCACACCAAAGTGACAGTGCGCAATTGGGCGTTCCAATTCCGCCGGCGTTTGCGCGCCATTATCAACGGCGAGGATTATGATATTTTCGATGCTGACACGCAGGAGATGCGTGATGAATGCGGCCAACTCGATGATAACGATTTAGGAATTGGCAACGCCGGCATTACGCTGCTTTGGGTAAAATAGTTTTCAGCAATTGCAAATTCGGATGAGGTTGATTACGAATATCATTTTTGCAATTCAAATTTGAAAGTTGAATTAAGTTGATACAATTTTCAAGGCAATTCCGAAATTGTGCTTCGCCTTTCTTCGTTACCTCCCAATATTCAAAATCTTAATCACTTAGTGCTATATTCTCCCCCGCCGCAGTTGCTCGCTTCTTCTCTTCTCAAACCTGGCACACGTCTTGCTTGATACAAAGGCAAGTTAATGATTAGCACACTTCAAGATCACACAACAATGACGTTGCAATGTGATTTTAAAGTGAACTTCCCATAAAACGAGAGACAGGGACGTTACTCATCGGGAAGCTGCTTGCAGGAAGCATGGCCCTCCCGACGCTTCGGGATGGCATGAAACTCGCGTCCGGTCAAAACGGAGTGGTCCAACCGACCACAGAGCATCGGTTCGTTTCGGTGAACAGTGACGTTGGCCGAAACTTTAAATTGGTCGGACGCGTTTTTCGTGATACCTAACGTTGTATTTTTCACATAAAATTGTGGCTCCCCCTCACAGCCAAGAGGTCCGGGTTGTAAAACCTGGGCCTTTTTTATTTCGAAGCAGCAAATTTCCCTTGCTATAATTATTCGTCGCGATTATAATGAGACCATTGCTGATCCCAACATTGCGGAGTGTCACTTAAATCGAAAGTGTTATGGCTAGGAAATGGCGTCGGCTCGTTATGCCGATGGTCTCGGCATCGTTCGCTTGGCTCAAGCTGGTCGGAGCGCAGGAAATTATTTTGTTTGAACAAACCCAGCCACTGGCCAGCCGGCCTGACTCGGTCCAAACACCCGCAGACACAACGGCCCCACCACAGATTTCGATTTCTTCCGCCATCGAAAAAATTCGCGCCCGGCTTGATGCCGGTTATCACACTCCGCCGGTTCACCCTTATTTTCGCGACGAGCAACGCGTCATCAACGACATGCGCCGGCTCGTTTTTTTCGCCGACAAAGGCGCGGTGCGCGGCGTCGAGTCGGTGCCGGAGTTGGTTGATATCGCGCGAAAGCTAACGCCGGCCCAACAAACTACGATCATTCGCGTGGCTGCTGCCGGCAGCGCCGCCAATCTCGCCGCGGAAAATATCATGAAGCAGATGCGTCAACGTCAAGTCAATTTTCTGCGCATTGAAGTTGAGCGCGTGCAGCTACAAACGAGCTGGCGTGGAAATTTCTTTAGCTTTAGCCGTAACCTGGATCGGCAAACCTACACCGTCAACCAGCCGAAACTGCGCACAACTTATGCGCGTTCTGATTATGCAAAATTTACGAGCCATCATTTTAATTTCGCGCCGCTTCCCCGGGTGTCATTGAATTATATCCGCTGGCAAGCATTGGATATTTTCAGCGCCATTTACATGCTGCGCGGCGGGTACACTTTGCTCAGTTATGACTATACGCGAAAAGTCACCTTACTCGGATGGCGATTACAGGAGAAAAAAAGCTGGGTGGGAATATTTTTAATTAAAAACCAACTGGTGCCCACCGGCAATTGGTGGCATTTTGATATGCGGTTAGTCCTATGATGCCATCATTTTCTTTCTGCTAAACTTTGTGGTGCAACAAAAGAAAAGCGGCCTGTGGATTACAAAACCCACAGGCCGCGTTGTTTTAACATCAATAAAAAATTACTGCAAATCCCGCCAGCACACCAATCCCAACTCGTGTTTGTGAGTCAAAGCCGGATGATGCGGTAGCACGCGCAGGCGCCAATGTTGCGCCGCTTTCAGTTGCGCTGAGAACACCATTTCATAATGATAAACCCCATCGCCGCTGCTGCGTTTTAGTTGCAACGTTTGCACCTGCGGTTCGCTCTCGGCTCGCGGTGTATGCGCACAAACTTCCACTTGCACAAGATTGGGCGGCAGCGCGCCGAGATAAATCGTGGCCGTAACTTTCCACTTGGCGTCGCGTTTAGCCGCCAACTTTTCACCGCGCGCGGCGATGATATTAATCAACGGCCAATTGGCGCGCAAGTGTTCTTTAATGCCGGCCGCTTCCGTCGCGATGGTGAAACGTTTGCTTTGCATCAACTCACCGCGGCGCAAACCCGGCACATAAAGTTTGGCAACATAATTGCGCACCATCGCTTCGGTGTTGAATTGCGGAATCAACGTCGCCATCGAGGCGCGCGCCTTCTTGAGCCACGGCCGCGGGAGATCGTGACGGTCACGCCGGTAAAAACACGGCACAACGTCTTTTTCCAAAGTTTCATAGAGCGCGTGCGCATCGGCGCGATCTTGCACGGCTTCACTCAATCCGTCGATGGCTTTGCCAATTGCCCAGCCGTTCTCACCGTCGTACCCTTCGTCCCACCAGCCGTCGAGAATACTGCAATTGACGCCGCCGTTCAGCGGCACTTTCTGGCCGCTGGTGCCGCTCGCTTCCATTGGCCGCCGCGGGTTATTCAGCCAAACATCGACACCCTGCACGAGATGACGCCCAACATTCATGTCATAATCTTCCAGTAAAATCACTTTTCCGCGTAAACTCCGGCGTTGCGACATTTGGTAAACTCGTTGCAAGATCGCTTGCCCCTCGCTATCCTGCGGATGCGCTTTGCCGGCAAAAATAATTTGCACCGGGTATTTGGCATGATTGACCAAACGCTCGAGGCGTTGCACATCGCTGAAAATCAAATCGGCGCGTTTATATGAAGCAAAACGACGGGCAAAACCGATGGTCAGCGCCTCGGGTTTTAAAGCCTGTCCGGCCGCTTTGATTTGCTGGGCAGAAGCGCCGTGGCGTTTAAGCTGTTGCGCCAAACGCTGCCGCACAAAATCAATCAAACACATTTTTTGATGACGGCGCACGCGCCATAATTCTTCATCGGGAATCGTTTCAACCCGCCGCCAGAACGGAACATCGCTGAGGTGGGTACGCCAATTTTTTCCGAGACGGCGGGTAAACAAGTCGGCCATTTCCGGCGCCATCCACGTGTCTGCATGAACGCCATTGGTAATCGAGGTGATCGGCGATTCGGCGACCGGCATATCCGGCCACAGGTGTTGCCACCTGGCGCGCGACACTTAGCCGTGCAATTGGCTCACGC
>CAYUVM010000256.1:0-6787 GCA_964447935.1 uncultured Cytophagia bacterium
AAGCACACGCTGCAATACGCCCGTTTTGCCGGCTTCGTGATTTACACCGGCGATTATAACTTAACCTGTGAAATTCTCGCGCACCGCAAACCCGCCTTGGCGGTGTTGGATGCGCCGGAACACCCGGCCAATGCCAGCCGGGCGCGGCTGTTGCAAGAGCGGGGCTTGCTCAAAGCGGTGACGCCGGAAAATTATCGTCCCGAAGTTTTGCAGGAAACCATTGCGCGCGCATTTTTTAACGGCCCGCGCTTATCGCCCAAGCCGGCGTATGAAAACATCCCGCTGGACGGTTTCACCAAAATTGCAGAACGCATTCGCCGGCTTTGTGGCTTGGCAACGCCGGTTGAATTGAAGATCGCTTCTTAAAGAGTCACGCGCATTTTTTTGATCTCATCACGCTTCGACGCAGCAGTTGTAACTTCGATAAATCGCGTCTTTCATCATTGCACTGGCTGACTTATGACGCACGGAACGGCTTCAAGAATATTGATTTATTCCCAGGATGGCTTTGGCCTGGGACATTTACGGCGCAATCTGAATATTTGCAGTCAGATTAAGCGCCGTCGTGCAGCGGCTTAGTGTCTCATTATCGCGGATTCCCCGGTAGCGCCTTTTTTTCCGCTCCCGTCCAATTGCGATTTTATTAAAATTCCCACCATCATCAAAGTTGACACCGGTGTTTGGCGGCCCGACCGCCTCTCAATGAGTGAACGCGAAATTTTGTCCATTCGCTCGGATATCATTCGCAATGTGGCGATGAGTTATCAGCCGGATGTTTTTTTGGTGGATCACATGCCGCACGGCGCGCTCGGAGAATTGGCCGGCCCGCTCAAAATTTTAAAAGAACACAGCCCGCACACGCGGGTGGTTCTCGGCATTCGCGACATTCTCGGCGCGCCGGAAGTCATACATCGGCAATGGCAAAATGAAGGCGCTTTCGCTGCAATCGAATCTTTTTATGACGCCGTATTTATTTATGGCTGTGCCGATCTTTTTGACGTGATCAACCAATATCATTTTCCCGAGGCGTTGGTGCAGAAAGCGCGTTATTGCGGTTACGTTTGCCGAGAGACCGCCGGCGAGAGCGCGGCCCGGCCGCGGCAGAAACGCCGCGCTTCTCAAAAGAAACCGGAAAAGTTTATTCTCGTCACGGGCGGCGGCGGCGCAGACGCTTCTTTTTTTATGGATCAGTTCATTAATGCGGCACGGCTGCTGCGCAGTGATTTGAAATTCCGCGCCTTCATCACCACCGGCCCGTTCATGAGTAAAGAGCAGCGCGCGCTGCTGCACGAAAAAACTAAAAACCTGCCTATCGTCGTGAGCCGGCTTGGTGAAGACAGCGTGCGTTTTCTGCGCCGCGCCGATTTGGTGATTTCAATGGCCGGCTACAACACCATCAGCGAGATTTTGCATTTCCGTAAAAACGCTATCGTAGTGCCGCGCGCCGGCCCCAGCGCCGAGCAAAGCATCCGCTCGCGATTGATGTCTGAACGCGGCTTGTTTAGCACCATTCATCCGACGAAGTTAACCTCCGATAATTTGGCGACCATGGTTTGGCAAAAATTGCGGAAAAAAAACCGTATCGACGAAGAACAGATGCCTGATCTTGGCGGAGCGTCGCACGCGGCGTCGCTGATTTTGAATGGCAAAAATTGAGCATTTGAACGGCAACTGTGCACGAGCAACGAGTACCTCGAATTATGCAACAACCAACCGACAGCCGGCAACCGGCGCCTATGATTGGTTTTATTCTCAAAGGCTATCCTCGTCTTTCGGAGACGTTTATTGTCAACGAGGTTTTGTTGATGGAACACTTAGGGCACCCGCTGCACATTTTCGCCATGCGTAACCCCGGCGAAACCAAAGTGCATGACAGTGTCCGGCGCGTCCGTGCCCAGGTGACTTATATTCCGGATTATTTCTGGCGTTTCTTTTTTACTTTCATCGGGTCGAATGTCCGGCTCTGGTTGAACCGCCCCGGCGTGTACTGGCCGGCGTTTAGCTTTGCGCTGTGGCGCAGCTTGCGGCAACGCAGTTCTTCCACAATCAAGCGTTTTGCGCAAGCGGCGTACTTAGTGCAAAAGAAATTACCCGGCACCGGCGTTGCGCATTTTCACGCCCATTTCAGTCATGGCCCGACGACCGTGGCATATTTTGCCAGTTGGCTAACCGGAAAGCATTATAGTTTCAGCGCCCATGCCAAAGATATTTATTTGCAGGAACACGATTTTCTGCGCGAGAAAATCCGGCGCGCCCGCTTCGTCGTTACCTGCACGGAATTTAATCGAGCGTACCTCGCAAGTGTCGGTGGCGAGGAAGCACCGGTGTTTCGCGTTTATCATGGCAATGATTTGCAGCGCTTTAAACCGGAATTTGAAAAAAAATTGTCCAAGCCGGCGCCGGTGATTCTCTCCATCGGCCGGTTTGTGCCTAAAAAAGGTTTTGCGGTGTTATTGCAAGCGCTGCAACAAGTGCGGCAAATGGGCTTGAGTTTTCAGGCGTATCTCATTGGCGGTGGCGAGTTAAAAAGCGAGTTGGAAAAATTAATAACTGCGCTGCATTTGCGCGACTGTGTGCAGTTGTTGCCGCAAATGGTGCAGCAAGAATTGTTGGCTTATTACCGGCAGGCCGATCTTTTTGCGCTGGCTTGCGAAGTGCAGGACGATGGCGATCGCGATGGCATCCCCAATGTTTTGGTGGAAGCGATGGCCATGGGCATTCCGGTGGTGTCCACCGCCATCTCCGGCATTCCTGAACTAGTGGAAAATAGTGTTAACGGTTTGTTGGTGCCGGAAAAAAATCCGGCGGCGCTGGCTGGCGCCATTCAAACGCTGTTACAGCATTCGGAGTTGGCGCGCCGGCTAGGCCAGGCTGGCCGCACCCGGGTGGAACGCGAGTTTGATGCGCAACGCAATGTCGAGAAAATCGGCTTGCTTCTGCACGAAGCTTTGGTGCAAGGTACACTTACACAATCCAGTTGGCAAACCATTGCCCCACCACTGCATTTGACGGAAGCGCAACCGCCGGTTTTAGCATAATGCACGTGCCGGCGGCTTGGTTGAACCAAGGCCGGCTGCTAAAAATAAATTGCAAGTCACGGGTCGGGTGGTGGTATAAACGACGAAACGATTAGCGGAATTTCAGTTTTGAGGGTAAGCATCATGACATCTGCATCTGCGACACCTGTGCTTCATGATAAATTGTATACGTTGGATGTCGCCTTGGATCCCCAACGGATAAGCCCAACGTTTGCGGCCTTGGCAGCGAAACATCTCGGCGCCAACATTGAAATCCGCGACCTCGGCATTGAAGTCATCCGGCGGCGCAATCAACGCTGCGTCATTCGTTACCGGATTGAAGTGTGGAATGCGTTAACCCGCCAGCGCCGTGAGTGGCGCGTCATCGGCAAAGTTTATAAAGCGAAACGCGGCGAGAGTGTTTACGCGATCATGCAGCAATTGTGGCAAAATGGTTTTGCCCGGCACGCCGGCGATAATATCAGCATTCCGGAACCATTGGATTTTTCCTCCTCGCTTTGCATGTTGTTTCAAGAAGAAGTGCCGGGCTTGCCGATTAAAACGTTGTTGAAGCAGGAAAATAATCCGGCGCATTTCCGGCAACTGGCGCGCACTGTTGCCAAGCTGCATCGTTGCGAGCTGGCGTTGGGGCAGCCGTTTCTGGTGAAAGATCATTTGCTGCGTTGCCATCCGCGTTATCCCTTTCTCGAACTGGCCTGCCCGGAGTTGGAAAGCCGCGTCGAGTATATGGTGCAAACCGCCAATAAAATTGAAACCAATCTTGTTCGCGACGCGAAGCTGACGCCGATTCACGGAGATTTTCATCTTGGGCAGATTCATGTGGAAAATGGTTTCACCTGGCTGATTGATTTTGATGCGCTCGGTTATGGCGATCCCGCCTCGGATCTCGGCAATCTGCTCGTTTTCTTGCGCGGCAAAATTAAAAAGAACCCCGGTATCGTCGGTTTGATCAATGTTTTTCTCGAAGAATATTTTTCCACGATGGATCGTGATATTGCCCGCCGTATTTTACTGTACGAGGGCTTAACCAATCTGCGCCGCGCCTGCAAATGTTTGCGCTTGCAGGAAGAAGGCTGGCGGCGGCGCGTGGCCCGCATGGTGGATACCGGCGTGGCCTGCATCGAGCAAATGCAGGAGCGCGGTTGGTCCGCCGAACGCTATCTGTTTGACTTCGATGCCGATGACGACGCCTCGGAAATTGAAGAAGAAATCGAACATACGCATTGAACGACGCAAATGCACAACCGTTTCTATGAGCCTCATCAGTTTTAACGAACTAAAAATCGGCCACTTCGTGAAAATCTGCGGCAAGTTTCGCCACACCGCCGGCTTCATCGCAGTGGAAATTACGCTGGAGTCGGTGTACGATGACGGCGAAATTGAATGCATAATTCAGGAAGTCGACCGCCGACGCAAAACATTGCATGTCTGTGATCAGGAAGTTTTTATTCCGGACGGCATTGAGATGAAAGATGAAGACGGCGAATTGGTCAATTCGATGGGTTTGAAATCCGGCGATATGATCAAGCTCAAGGGGGTTTTTACGGCGGGCGGTTTTGTGCCGCGCAAAATCAAGCTGCGTCCGGCCAAAGAGTTTAATATCGAGCAGGTGCAGGGAGTTATTGCTCAACTCGATTACGAACGCCAAACCATGTCAATCAATGGCATTCATGTTTTGGTGACGGCAAAAACTGTCATTGAGCATGGCGACAGCTCGGAAGAATTTCGCGATTTCGCGGTTCCTTATATTCCAATTTAGTTTAAATGTAAATCGTAACACTCAGCTTTGGAGGTAATTTTTTATGGAGAAGACCATCGGGTTCAATAATCTCAAAGTGGGACAACGGATCAAGGTGAAGGGCAAACCCGCCGTAGGCAATAACTTCGCCGCGCTGGGCATCAGCATCAAAGCCGGCGATGATGAATGCACGCTGGAAGGCAAGATTCAGAGTTTGGATGCAGCGTCGAACGCCCTGCGTCTGATGAATCGTGATTTTAAGTTGAACGGCGGTGTCGAGATTAAAAACGTGCAGCGCCAACCGATTGCGCTGCAGAACCTGAAAGCCGGCGATTTTGTCAAATTGAAAGGCCCGTATGCTGGAGCCAGCGGTTTTGCGCCAGTTAAAATTAAAGCGCAGGAACCCAAGGGATATAATATTGAAGAATTGCAAGGTAAGATTGATAAAATTGACGCCGCCGGCAAAACGCTAGAAGTGCTCGGTTTCACCGTCACCGTCAGCGACAAAACCGAGATCGAAGGCTTTTGAACGACCCCAAGCTTCCTGGTCTGGCGCGCGCTTTAGATGCAGCGGTGATGCAGACGCTTTTCGCCGCAACGCTGAGGCGCGGGTTGAATCAGGGGGAAAAGAATTTCCCAGCGTTTCGATGCCGGGTTTTGAAACATGCGCCCGGCAAGCGTTGTGTGATCGCCTATGAGTTCGACGACATACCGCGCCGGTTTATTGGAAAGATCTATCGCAAGAATCGCGGCGAAAGTATTTTTTCAAATTGGCGGCAACTTTGGCAATGTGCCTGTGAAAATGAAGCGCGCACCGGCGAGCCGTTGGGAATGCCGGAACCGTTGGCGTATTTTCCGGAACTCGGTATGGTGCTACAAAGTGTCGTTCCCGGCCGCGCGCTCGTCGAGGTTGCGGCGTATGCCGACCGGCAGGTTGCCATGCGTAGTATCGCACGCAATCTGGCAACTTTACACGGCTTGCCGGCGACGGTGGGCGAAAAAAAAACGTTCACCGATCATCTGAAGAAATATTGCCATCCCGGTCCGCAAGTGTTGCTTGAGGCCTGTCCGGAATTGGCGCCGCTGGTCGAGATGATACTGCGTGGCCTGATGGTTGATGAAAGTTCGTCACCGGCAGGCCCGGTTCACGGGGATTTGAACCTCGCGCAGATTTTTATCACCGCGGAACGCGCGTGGTTTGTCGATTTTGACGGATTGTGTCTGGCTGCTCCCGCGTTGGATATCGGCAACCTGTTGGTGACGTTGCAGGTCCATTACGGGACGGCTTACGAAAGTTTGGCGGAAATTTTTTTGGAAGAATATAAAGCTCGCCGGTCTCTCCGGATGCTCACTGGATTGCGAACCTATCAGGCCTTCGCATATTTGCGCCGAGCGATGATCTGCACTCGCGCGCCAGCAGTGCCCGCTTGGCGACAACAGGTGCGGCAACTTCTCGAGGCCGGCAGCTCTTTTCTGGAAAAATGAGATTTCTGTTTTATGCCTGCTGCGAACCAGTTGTAAAGTTTTAGTGATTCGTCTTTTTTGAAAAACGGAAAATCGTGATGAAATTTTTTAAAGACCTTGCCGAATTGCGCGCGCTTTCGAAAAAGAAAGAGGACGGCGCCGGGTCGCTGAATACCCGTGGCCTCGTCAAAGTCTTTAAAGTTTTCGGCCGGCACTATAAAAAACATTGGAAGACGCTGACCGTGGCTTATTTGAGCCTCCTGGTCGCCATCGGGATGCAAGTGTTTACGCCCTGGCCGCTCAAGCTCATTCTCGATAATGTCATTTTGCGCGCACCGCTGCCGGATACCGTCGCGTTCCTGAATCCGCTGCTTACGGATCATCCGAAACTGCTGCTGCTTTTGCTCGCGTTGGCTATCGTCGCGATCACGGTCGCGGAAGCTTATTTCTCGTTCATCAATAAATTTTGGATATCGAGCTGCGGCGATCGTATATCCGCAAAGCAAGTGCAGCGCTTCCCTTAATAATTGATCCTTATTAACAGGAA
>CAYUVM010000257.1:0-6771 GCA_964447935.1 uncultured Cytophagia bacterium
CGCCACAGTTGGCCTCGCTCTTTTGGCCGAGACGCGCGCGCGCATAAGCCAGCTCACCGGCTAACGTCGCGCCGACGCTTTTCCAGCTATTCGCCGCCTCCGTGGTTTTGCCCAAACGGTGCTGGCAGGCGCCGATCCAAATTTGGCTGCGGCCGATATATTCTTTCGATAGCGCGGTGTTGCGCCCGGCGCGTTGCAGCGCGCGCAGCGCCTGATCGTATTGGCCTAATTCGAAGAAATAGCGGCCGAGAAAATACGGCGTCCACGCCAGCGGTTTCGCGGCCTTGCTCGTGTCCCGCCCGAAATAATAATCGCGTCCGGCCAGCGCTTGCAGCGCCGCGAGATCGCGCAGAAAATAACCCCGCCGCATGTGCGCCCCGCCGAGCAAATAAAGCTCGACGTCGCTCAAGCCGGATAAATCCGCGCTTTTGCCCAACAGCGCTTGAATCGCCCGCGTATATTGATGCTCGTCGAAAAAACTTTTGGCTTCTTGGGCGGAAACCACTCCGGCTACACAAAGGAAAACCGCCATCAAAAAATTAGTGCTTTTACTTAAAGGACGCAATCGTTGCTCCTTTTTTAAAAATGAAATTCTCTGTGAGGCTTTTTTAGATTCCAGTTCCGGTCAGCCTGATTTTTTTGACAATTTTCTCGTTCTTATTATAACGATCATAACGATAAACCACCCTTAAACCTCCTTCAACTCCGGCACCGACTTGCAACGGCGCGAATTTTATCGCCGTATGTATTTGCGGTTGGACAATGGAGTATGGGTGCCGCAAAGTATGAGGAAGTTCTGGGCTGAGGCTTGCTCTTGAGAAATACGAACTGCCGCTGACCCTTACACTATCGACGGTTAAATCCGCTACTCCATCATTAATGATGACAAAGTTTTGCGTCGTTGAGGCGCCAACGCTCACACTATTAAAATCAAATGAGTCGCCGATGATCGTCTGGCCAACAGTAATTTGCAAAGGCGGAGCATAACCGGTCCCGCGTAAATTCACATAAACCCGTGGGTACTGCAAATCATTGCTTTTAATCAGCACGCGGGCAGTTTTGGTCCCGGGCGACTGGGGGTGGAAGCGCACTTTAACTTGATACTTCGCGCTTCCCGGCTCGAAGCTCAACGGCACGTCGCCTGCTTGAATTTTCGTTTCGACGCTGAAGTTTGAATCCGCCGGCAGCACCACGAGCGAATCGACGAGCACCTTGCCGACGCCGTCCTTTTGGTATTTGACCTCAATCGTTTTTATCTCCGGCTCCGTTGTTTTGACGCTGCGTTCGCCAAAAGCGAGCGTTGTGGTATCGACTTCGATGCGCGGCTTGACGATGATAACGCGCCAGAACGGCGTCCAGTTCTCATTGCCGCCGATCGCGCGGACCTGCCAATAATACAAAGTCGTCGTCAGCCGCCCCCGCGGTTTGAAAGCGGTCGCCTTGACCCTCACGTCCAACGCCAACGATCTGGTGAAATTGGTGTCGAGCGCCACTCGCACCTGATAACTATCCACGCCGGCCACCGCGGCCCACCGAAATTCCAGCCCAGTGGTGTCGCGAATATCCACGCTCGCGTTATCCCGCGGCCACTGCAAATCCGGAATCGGCGGCGACTCCGGCGCCACCGGCTCGCTTGGGAGTTTGATGCAGCAAGTAATGGTGTAATAACTCAAGAAAGCGCTGAGAATTATAATTGACGCCCTTTTCATACGTTAACCGTCCATCAACAAAGTAGATTCAAAACTAAAAACATCCGAAATCTATCAAGGTAGTTGACCAGTTCCTTTGAAATTAATCGTAGTCGTTCCATTGTTATACATTATTTTTAAACTTCCAGTTTTCTCTCCCGTTGACGACCCGGGAGAAAAACTCACTTTTATTTTCCGCCAGGGCGATGGCTCGGCGTTCTCGGTGGTTCCTAAATTGAAGGAACCAGGCGTATCAATCAGTTGGAAAGGAGAATTAGGGGTTACTTCTAATTGAATATTTCTAAGTTCAGAGTTCGTATCATTGTTAATGATAAACTGCCTCGTTTTGGAAGTATTGACAGAGACAACTCCAAACCTATATTCAATAATTTCGCCCGGAGCGCCCTCATCGATACCTGTTCCTTCTAGACCACGTTCCAAAAGCCCATTGTCTATTTTGTCATTACTGCGAATTTGCAAGGTATTAACTAGATCATGAGGGTTTATCGGTTGAAAACAAACGATAATGACCCCGCGTTCGTTTTGAGCGATTACGGGAAGATCTTTACCGAAGATGATTTCAAATGCTATAATTGGAGGCGTTAGCTCAATGCTCGTAATTGCGAGTGTACCAATTCCACGATTGTGAACAATAATTGTTTTGTCTGTGCATCCTCTGAAGCGGTAGGCGCCATAATCAAAAATTTTCACATTATCAAACTCAGAATTGAAATCGGGATCCAACTCAATCCTGGGCGCAATAATGCTTACTGCACGAACTTCCGACCAAGCGCTGCTATCACCTACCGCTCTTATTCCGCGCACGCGCCAAAAGTGCGCTGCCGTGTTGTGCGGCGTAAGCGGCGGAGTCAACGACTTTTGTTCTGTTATAACGTCAGAAGCTAAACTCGTAAATTTATCACTGATAGAAATTTGAAACTGATATTTTACGATATTGGCATCTGAAGACGACCATCGAAATAAAAATTCCCGAGCATCTCTTCTATCCACTTCGGCGCCCGGATCTGGTGCCTCCAACTTCGGCACGCCAACCGGCGGGTTTCCGCTCCCCGGATCCGGCGGCAGTTTGACGCAGGTCCACCAGCCGGCGCTGCCAACCACGATCACAACCGCAAAAAAAAGTATTCGTTTCATATTTCAGCCTTATTGCAAAGTGATTTCAAATTTTAGGAAAAATTATATAGATGCTCACTGCACCGTAAAGTTCCTAACTCTCGACCACGCTCCGGGAGTAGGATTGTTATTTTGCTTGGCGCGAGCGCGCCAATAATAAATTGTGCCGCTCGTCAGCGCCTCCGTCATTGCCACTTGATATTCCGATACCGGCAAATCGGATTTGTCAATTTTCAGTGTAGAGAAATCGTTCAGAATGTCGGTAACTTGCAGGTCGTACGTATTGGCGCCGGTAACGTTGGACCAGTCGAAATTGGGCGTCGTGCTAACACTGGTTTGATTATTATTCGGCGCGATCAAATAAGGATTCGCCGGAAAGGGCGCGTCAATCGTAAAGCGCCAGACATCTATTACTCCCGGTAGGCTCCAATCAAGAACATTGCCGAGGATGTCCCTGCCCCGAACTCGCCAAGCATAAATGCCGTTGAGGAGCGTTACTGGAAGTTCAGACGGAGGATTCAAAGTTTGATTAATATCGAGATCCGAAAAAATCGCGCCATTATTCGGGCCAAAATTGGGCGTCACTTGTATATCGTAAGAAAGGATTACGCCGAAGACGTCATTCCAATCAAGCGTAGGCCTATTGTTCGCGATTATTTGTCCATTGGGCGGAAAAACCAGGGTCGGTTTATCCGGCGGCGGTTCGTAAAGCCTGAACGACCGAAAGCTCGCCCATGGCCCGATATTATTGGCCGCATCTCTGGCGCGAACGCGCCAATAATAGATGGAATCCGGCAGCGGATTTTGCGGGGTAAACGTCAAAGCTGACAATCCGGTCTGATTAATTTGCGGCCGCGTCGAATCGGGCGCATTGGAAGCCGTGAGCGCTTTTATTGCTTGCAGGTCATACGTTATCGTCGTTGTCGCGTCGGTAACCGGCGTCCATGAAAAAGGTGGCCTGCTCACGTTAACTTCCGTGTTAACCGGCGATAGGGGTTGTGGCGCCGTTGCGGATATGATCGTGTCAATAATAAATGCTGACGCCGGTGACCAAGCGCCCGGCGTGCCGGCGGCATTTCTCGCGCGGACGCGCCAATACTGCGGGCCTTCTGAAAGCGCCCTGGTGGTGTCAAACCGCGGATTGCTTATGTTCGGCCGGTTAATCTCCGCGCTGAAAAAATCGGCATTGTTGTCAACTTGCAGCTCGTATTTAACGCCGCTCCCGGCAACCGTCGTCCAGGTAAAGCTTGGCGTGTTATCGTTTATGGCTTTGCCGCTTTCCGGTGTGATCGGCTGCGGCGCGCCGGGTGTTGTGGTTCTGATCGTCACCTTCCGAGGTCCCGCCCAAGCGCTTTTATTGCCGGCAGCATCGCGTGATCTTACCCGCCAATTGTACGTGCTGTCCTTGAGCGCTTTGTCATTAGGCACAACATAAACCGAGGTTTCCAAAGTCGTATCTGCAGCTTCGGGTCTGGAAAAATCAATATTGTCGTCCACCTGAATTTCATAAAATTTGGCATCGACCACCACATCACCCCAATCGAACTCTGGCGTACTATCGTTGATTTCAGAGTTGTCATCCGGTTTGCGCAAAATCGGAGGCGCAGGTGGTGTGGTATCGACTATAACCTGGCGGCTGTCGGACCAGTCACCCAGATTTCCTGCCGCATCTTTGGCGCGAACATGCCATAAATAAAAACCATCCGGCGAGAGTGCGATAGTTACTTTATACATCAGAGCGTTTAATTCGACTCTTTCAACTGGGCTGCTAAAATCCGCGTTATTATCCACCTCAAATTCGTATGCTGCGGCATCACTCACGGCAAACCACATAAATATCGGCAAGGTATCCTTGGTATGTTGCGCCTCGGATGGCGACCTCAACCTCACTTTATCCGGCCTGATCGTGTCGATGGTAAATTTCCTTATCGGTGACGACCATGCTCCCCGGTTGCCGAGATTATTGATCGCGAGAACTCGCCAATAGTAAAGTTTATCAGCTAGGTCAATTGCAGCCGAATCACTCAAGATTGCCACTTCCTTTTCTGGAATGACGTTGGGAAGCGAAAAACTTATTTCATCATCCACCACAATAACATAACGAACAGCTCCTAGAACGCTGTTCCATTCAAATTTGGGTCTTTTATTCAAAAATTTTCCATCATCCGGCGCTCTCAGCGCCGGGGCATCAGGACCGCGCGTGTCGATTTGCACGGTTAGGGAAACCGAATCCAATTTGTCGCTCGCGTTTTTGTTGTACACGCAGGCCGTCAGCGCGGAAAGCTCATTCTTGCTGCCAACAATCAATCGCGCCGCGCCGCTGGGTGGAACGCTTAAGTTCGGCGCGGGTTTCCACGTCACCGTCGTCGTTACATTAAGCGAGTCTGTCAGGCTTTTGTAGCCGAATAATCCTAAATTCGCCGTTGAGTTAGCGGAAAAAATAATTGTTGCGCCGTTGCTATAAGATTTCCCGTTCACAAACAGCTTCAACTGCGAAATTTCTGCCAGCGGATAGGTCGTAAAGAACCAGTTGCTTTTTGCCGCGGCCAGGTTGTTGCCTTCAACGTCTTTGATGCCGGCGAGACTGACTAAAATCGTGTTATTGTACAAATAAAACCGCTCCGGCGCAAACCGCGCGACCGAGGCGATATTTTGGGCCGCAGTTTGGCCAAAGCTGAAATTGCCTTTTAAACCCACCGTTTGATTGTCCAACGTGTGCTGCACTTTGAAGGTGGTTTCGGAAAAAGTTCGGATATCCATCACGTCGTCAAACCGCACCACGATGGCCGTATCCGCCCGCAAATCTCTCGCCGCCGAATCCGGCGCGATGCTGAGAATTTTCGGCGGCCCATGTTTCGGGTCCAACGGGTTGCTGCGGTCCGGCGCTGTCGGGGTTTTATCGCAAACCGTCACAATCATCGCGATGATGAGCATGAAAAGAATCAGAGATATATTCTGTCGCATGGTTTTATCCGGGAAAAAATAATGTTGCAAAGCTTCAGCTTTGCGCTCCGCTTGTCTCAAAAATGAATTTGTGTGCTCACCCAGAGAATCGGCTCGCTGCCGATGTGGCTCACGCTGAAGCGCGGCCATTCGACCGGCGGCGGTTGATCAAAACCCGTCCTGGTCGAGCCTTCTGGCGGTTTGGACAAAATGACCTTGTCGATCAGGTTGATCGCCCAAATGCCGGCGGCGGCGGCGGCGACAATCTTCTGCGCATTCACGCGCTTTTTAGCTTGATCGAAATTGCTCTGCGCGATCGCAAATTTCCGCTCGGTTTCGGACTTGCTGGATCGTTCCACTTCATAGATCGCGTCCGTCTGCTGAAACGCCCGGTTGTCGGTTTTGAACTTTGATTTAAAAAAAGCGAACGACGCCACCGAAGCTGCGCCGGCAGTCGCAAACAAAGCGCCTTTGGTGATTTGGCCGGAATAGATTTGCCCGGCGCCGGGAAACAAGGTCGAGAGCACGATGCCCGTGGTTCGGCTCGGTTGTCGCGGTTGGCGGATGCCTGGTTGCGTGCCTGTTATCGCATCCGGAACCGGCGGCTTAAACACCGGAATGCACGCCGCCAGCGTGGCGGTGCCGCGCATGGGCAGCTCGCGCACTTGCAGGCGATTGGCGTTCTGCTCCTGCGAGGCAAAGGCAAAACGCGACTTCCCGGTTTTGTCATCTTTAAAGTGCGTTGCCGTGATATCGCGGTGCATACGCGTCGCAAAAATGGTGATGGCGCCTTCATAATCAATGTCTTTGTTCTGCCATTTCATCAAGCTCGCGCGCGTGATCGGATTGAAACTGGGCTCGTTACGTTTCACGTAAAAGAGCATGCCAGCGTAAACGTCATCGGCGCAGCGCGAACCCCAGGTCGGACCCAGGTTGCGGTTAGGAATCACATTTTTGGCGAGCCGCGGCGAGGTGCCGGCCAGCACGCGCCCGTTGGCAATGCGTT
>CAYUVM010000258.1:0-6748 GCA_964447935.1 uncultured Cytophagia bacterium
GGTGAAATCTGTAACTGAGAGATCGGCCCCCAACTCAAACTCGAGCAATCGAATCTTTCGCGGCATCTACAGGCGCTTTCCGAGGCTGGGCTGGTCTTCGCGCGGCGCGATGGAGTGCGCATCATGTACCGTGTAGCCGATTCGCGTGTGTTCAAATTGCTGGACCTCGCCAGTGCGCTGGTGCGAAAACAATTCACTGAACGCGCCGAGCTGCTAGAGATTCTATAGCCGCCGCTAATTCGTCGCAAAAAACCCTTGACAGTTCGGTATTTTTTATTTATCTTATATGCCTGAAATCGCATACAAGCATACAGGAGAACCGGTGGCCAAAGCGGCAAAAATTTTTAAAGCGCTCGGCGACGAGACGCGCTTGCGGCTGATCAATTTGCTGCTGCGCACAGATAAAGAAGTCTGTGTTTGTGAAATGGTCGATGCGCTGGAATTGCCGCAGTATCAAATCTCCAAGCATTTGACTATTCTCAAAAACGCCGGCATTTTGCAGGCCAGCCGCAAAGGCACTTGGGTTTATTATCGCCTCGAGCATGAAGCCTCGCCATTTTTGCGTGATTTATTGAAAATGCTGAACCGCCATCTTAAACAACAAACGTTCGGCGATGATGCGGCAAAATTAGCGCGACGTTTGGCCCTGCGCCAAAATGGCCAATGCGTGGTTGGTTTTGTTGCTGCGACCGAGATAACCAAAAGGTTTCAATCAAAGAAAGCGGGAAAAAATTATGAATCAAAAGCAGCGCGTCATTTTCATCTGCACGCATAATTCCGCCCGCAGCCAGATGGCAGAAGGCCTGCTGCGCCATCTGGCCGGCGAGCGCTACGAAGTTTTCAGCGCCGGCACGCAAGCAACCCGCGTCAATCCGCTGGCGATCAAGGCGATGGCGGAAAAAGACATTGACATTTCGCAGCATACTTCAGATCATATCGATAAATACATGGGATTAGAATTTGATTATGTGGTCACCGTTTGTGATAATGCGAATGAATCCTGCCCTTATTTTCCTGCCAACAAAACGAAGTGGCACTGGAGCTTTGAAGATCCCTCTGCAGCGACGGGAACCGAGGAGGAGAGATTGGCCAAGTTTCGTGCGATTCGCGATCAAATTGAAAAAAGATTACAAATTTTATTATAGCGGTTTATGCCATTGAAAGGAGATGCAATGCCAAGTGGAAAATTGTTAGCAAAACTTCAGGATTTCAAGCTTCTCCCCTTCTTGGTCTTGATCAGTATGATCGTCGGCATTGGCGTCGGCAAAATTTACGGCATCTCGAACTTCGAGTTGACGCCGCCCATCGACGCCATCGTTGCGATTTTTCAAGGCACCTACACTTTTTCGCTGGGAAATACGCTGGCGCTCGGCGTGGTCGTCGGCTTGTTCCTGATGATGTATCCGGCCATGACCAATATTAAATTTGAAGATCTCGGGCGCGCCGTAAAATCGCCTAAACAACTGTTGGTGGTGCTGTTCTTCAATTTCGCGATTGCGCCGTTTTGGATGTTGCTTCTGGCGAACTGGTTTCTTGAACCGGGCAGCGATTTTCACACCGGCTTGGTGCTCTACGGCCTTGCGCCCTGCATTGCCATGGTGATTATTTTTACTTTTCTCTCGTTCGGCAATACGGCAATGGCCATCGTGCTGGTGGCGCTCAATTCCATTTTGCAGATGATTTTGATTCCGGTGTATGCCAAATGGCTTTTGGGCGAGGTAAGTTTTGACGTGTGGCTGGTGGCGGAGAGCGTTGTGCTTTATCTCGGCCTGCCGCTAGTGGCGGGCTTTTTCACGCGGCGCTGGGGCGTGAAAAAATATGGCGAGGAAGGTTTTAAAAAAGTGAAAACGTATCTCGATAGCCTTTCGATTATCGGCCTGCTGTTCACGCTGATAGTAATGTTCGCGCTCAAGGGTGATCTCATCGTCGCCGAGCCGGGCATCATTCTCAAGCTGGCGGTGCCGATGACATTGTTCTTCTGGAGCATGTTCGTTGTAGTGTATCTCGTGGGCTGGAAACTCGGCTTCAATTACAAAGATGCCACTGCGGTGGCGTTTAATTCCACCGGGCGCGATTTTGAAATCGCCATCGCTATTGCCATTACCGCATTCAACCCGACTGTGGCGTTAGCAACAGTGGTTGGCCCGTTGATCGAAGTGCCGGTGATGCTGGTGTTGGTGTGGTTTGCGCGAGCCACCAAGCAACGGCTGTTTGGGGAAGCGCCAGCACCGGTGGAAGTGGCGTTCACGACTCCCACAATAGAACGGCGGGCGGCTTGAATGGGGGCGAGGCAGGAATTGCCGCCGTATCCAATTCACCGGCTTTTATAATCCACCAACAACCGTTCATATTCTTCATTCATCAACTGCGATGAAATCATAAAATCGGCGCTCGCGCGGTTGCACGCGACGGGGATGTTCCACACGACAGCAATACGCAGCAGCGCTTTGACGTCGGGATCATGCGGATGCGGCTCCAGCGGATCCCAGAAGAAAATGAGAAAATCGATCGCGCCTGCGGTGATGGCCGCGCCAACTTGTTGATCGCCGCCGAGCGGGCCGCTGTGAAATCGCGTGATTTCCAGACCGACTTCTTCGGCGATGAGGCTGCCAGTGGTGCCGGTGGCAAAAAGATCATGATGGTGCAGAAGCGCTTTATTGTATTTTGTCCATTCCAGCATGTCCTGCTTTTTATTATCATGCGCGATGAGGGCAATACGCTTGCGCGGCGACATGGGGACGATTTTTTGCCGCATCTATAAATCTCCTTCTCTGAAACGTTGAAATTAAGCGTAAAAAAATAAAACGCCCGAGTCTCGCACAGACGGCTCGGGCATGTAGCTATATGAGATATGAGGTGGAAGAGATAAGGTGCAAACTTATTTTTTAAGCATAACCGGCGTTAAAGCCGCAATGGCTTTAACGGCCTGCGCGATGGTTTCGGAAAGCGGAATGTTCTCTCGCATGGCTTTGATTTTGAGCGGAACGTACATAATGTCATCGGCCGTGCAGGCCACTTCAAAATTATAACGTCCTGTTTTGCCCTGAAATTGTGCGAGAAATTCTTCCGCCACCTCATCAGCGCCTTTCACTTCGACGCCTTGAATGACGCCCGCCTTGTTCACGCCCACGAGCAGGTCAAGACTTTTGCCCTCGTGCGTCACTGGTTTGAGAAAAACGTAACCCAAAAACTCGTCGGCCCGATCAACGCCATTCGACCATGCCTCGCCGAATAATTCACCGGTTTCGAGTATGCGGATTTTTTCGCAGGAATTGGCTTCCGGAAAAACCAACGCACAATCTTCCACGGCCAGCACCAACGGCCGCTGCGCGTAACGAATCGCCGCTGAGAGGGCGAGGGGAAGCATCAGCGCCAGCAATAAAATTTTTCTTTTCATGAGATACCTCTTCAAATGATAAAACGTTTGTAGGTTAAACTGAATTGAACAATGACAACTCAATGTTGAGGTAATCTCCCGCCCTGCCAGCCGGCCCCAACGATTTACCGCCTGGGCGCTCACGATGCAATTTTTCCGAAAGCGCCCGGGTGGTTGGTTATATTAAAACTTCAGCGACAAACCCACCGAATACGTCGAGCCTTTTTGATTGCCCTTCACTTGGCGATCGGCCTGAAAAAATTTCTGCTCATGGCGCAGAACATCTTTGGCCGTTAGCTTCAACTCGTAACGCTCGCCGAAATTTTGCGCGACAGTGAAATCAATCAGATCGCGCGGCATTTCGAGAATGTCGTCATCGTACAGCGAGCCGACCTGTGCAATGCGCTTGCCGAAACGATTGTAGAGCACGCTCACCGAGGAGCCGCGGCTGTTGCTATAAAGCAGGCCCAGATTGATCGTATATGGCGACTGGCCTTGCAAGCGCCGCTTGCTTTTCGCAATCGCCAGCGCCGAACCTTTCAAATCGACTTCCGATTGAATCCATGAATAATTGCCGGTGGCGGAGAAATTCGAGAGATTGCCGCTCACGAACTTGAGCGATTTGCGCATTTCCACTTCGAAGCCGTAGTTGCGGGCTTTATCGGCATTGCCGAAGCTGCGCGTCAGCTCCGTCGTCGGCACGATCACTTCCTCAATGGCGTCCGTAAAGTTTTTGTAGAAAATACTGGCCGACAAAATCTCACCGACGTTCGGGAATATCTCGAAGCGCATGTCGAAATTTCTAACCAGCGCGCGCCGCAAGTCGGGATTGCCGTAAATCACGCTAACGGTTGAGAAATCGAAGAATGCGAACGGCGCCAATTCGCGAAACTCCGGGCGCGACACAGTCTGGCTGAAAGCGGCGCGGATATTCGTGGCGTCGCTCAAATTGTACGTCAAGTTCACGGACGGCAGAATATCGGTGTTGTTGAGATCGACATGAACGGGGCGATCCTGCAAGTCAAATGAATCAAGCTGCTGATTGTTACTTTCCACCCGCGCGCCGGCGATGAGGCGGAGGCTTCTTTGCCAGAGTTGAAACGGCACGTCGATCATAAAATAACCGGCGGCCAGTCTTTCGCTCGCGTCGTATTTATCCGATTTGTTGGTGATCTCATCGATTTCAAAACCGTTGCCGCCGATATGATTTGACGCAAACAAGGTGTCGAGAGCGGAATAGAGCAGCCGCGAGTCCGTCTGACTAGTGGTTTTGAATGCGAAGAGCCGCGCCGTGAAATCCCGATCGACGCGATTGAAAGCGCCGCCCAATTTGACCTTGGCCTGCGACACTTGCAGACTGAAATCCGAAGCCAAGCCTTTATTGTCGTCATTCAACTTGGCGAAGAAACGGCCGCCGCTGGCCGGGTTGGCTACAAACGAGAGATTGGCGACAAAAGGATCGTCGGGGGCGCCCATACCGCGCGAATAGATGACGCGGCGATAATCCGGCTCATCACGCTCGGAAACCGAATAGGTGGCGCGCCAATCCCATTGCAGACCCGCCAAGCGAGGAAAAGCATGCTCGCCGATGAGCTGGCCGGAGTATGTCGAACGTGCGACAAAACGCAGGCCGGTGTTGATCCGCTCGCTGCCGGCATCGTAATAATTGCCGCGCAGTTGCACGACTTCATCATCGGCGGCGCGATTGTACAAATTCTTCAAGCTGAGCTTGTGAAAATCGCCGAGCTTGTAGCTCAGGTTCAGCATGCCGCCCCACAACACCGAGTTGCGATATTCATCGCCGCGATATTCGAATTGCGGTGTGCCGTCGAAATTGTAATCATTGCGCTCGATGCTGATGCGGTCGAACGAGTTGCGATAAGACAGCGCGCCGATGTAACCCAGCGTGCGGCCAAACAACGGCATACTGCTGCCGATTGAGAGCATGTAACTGCTATTCGGCGCGGCTTTTTGGTTGCTGACGCCCCAGATGTTGTTGAAAGAACGCCCGATATTTTGCAATTCGCTTTTGGAGTAATTCGAGGAAATCACCTTTTGACCATTGACGGCGCTGGGCAATTCGCGCGTGCCGTCGTCGATGCCGAGCGCATCCCACTTGCTGCCTTCATAGGTTTTGAAATCGTTCGACGTCGAAGCGGAGTTATACGCGCCGGTCGCGCTGAAACGGATCGTCAGTTTTTCCGGAAATTCAATCGTGTTGATTTGCACGAGGCCGCCGGAAAAATTGCCGGGCAGATCGGGCGTGAACGATTTGGAGATCACGGTGTTTTCCAGCAGGTTCGAGGGCAGGGTGTCGAACGCATACGCTTTTTTATCCGGCTCCGTGCTCGAAAGCTGCGCGCCGTTCAACAGCGTGTTGTTATAGCGCTCGCTGGTGCCGCGCACATAAACGTATTTGTTATCGACGATGGAAACACCGGTGACGCGGCGCAGTGCATCGCCCGTCGTCGCGTCCGGCGCACGCTTGATCTGCTCGGCGGCAACGGCGTCGCCGATCGTCGCGGCTTTGCGTTGCTGCTGCAGCAACGAGCTTTCCGAATTTAAAATCGCCGTGGCTTCGACGACGACTTCCTCGCCCTTAATCGCTTCATCTTTTAAAACGACGTCAAGTTTTGCCGTTTGACCGGCGGTGACGACGACGGTGTTGACGGTTTTCGCCGCGTAACCCACCAAAGAAAACTTCACCGTGTAGGTTCCGGCTGGAATGTTGCGAATCACGTAATTGCCATCAACATCGACTGCGGCACCGAGCGCCGTGCCCTCGATGAGTGCATTGGCGCCGATCAGCACTTCGCCATTGTTTGCATCTGTTACCTTGCCGGAAATTTGGCCGGTGTTTTGTGCGAAGAGACTTGCGGCCATCAACATTATGGTGAGGATGAATGTTTTCAACAAGTTTTTCATACGTACTCTCTCTCATTTAAAGATTAAACTCTTCTTACTCGTACTCTTCCTCGTACTCTTACTCGTGGCTTATCATCCTAAAAGCGAGTAAGAGTACGAGTATGAGTGAGAGTAAGAATCGCCTTATTTTACGAAAGCCATCCTTTTGACTTCGTTATAATCGCCAACATTCAACCGGTAGAAATAAAGGCCGGTCGCTAATTGCGTGGCATTGAAAGCCACCGTAAATTCGCCGGCGGTTTGATGTTGATCGACCAGCGTCGCGACTTCGCGGCCCGCCATGTCGAAAATCTTCAGCGTCACGCGTCCGGCTTTCGGCAACGCATATTGAATTTGCGTTGTCGGATTAAACGGATTCGGATAATTTTGCCCCAACCGGTGCTGCGTTGGAATCGCCGCCGTATTTTGTTTCACTTTCACGTCGCTGACAATCGAATTGACGCTGAA
>CAYUVM010000259.1:0-6747 GCA_964447935.1 uncultured Cytophagia bacterium
CCCTTCCGCCCCGAACGTTTTTATCAACCCATATCCGAGCGCCAGCGTAAACATGGCGCTAATCGACACAATGCGCGCATGTTCACGTTGCAGATTCGTCATCGTCATCAAGACGCCAACCGTGCCGGAAAAGGCATTTACGCACTGTCCAATAATCAAGTAAATCAAAATCATATTAGCCGAAGTATACGCCGGCCCAAAAAAACCGAGAAAAAACTTCGGAAAAAAAATGAACGCCACGGCAAAAGGCACAACCGCGAGAAAAACCATCTGCGAGGCTCTGGTTACTTGCTGTTGCATCGACGCCAATTCATTTTTATGAAACTGCTCGGCGATCAGCGGCCCCATCACCACGCGAATCGCCTCAAGAATAAAATCGGGAAACGAGGCCAGGCGCGCGGCCACCGAGTATCGCGCGGCTTCTTCCATGCCAAGCAACGAGCCTACCATCAGCATGTCGGCGCGGGTGACAATCGTGTACATCAGCATTGAAAAAAGCAGCGGTTTTGCAGTTCGCGTCCATTGTTCAGATTCATAAATAAGCTGGCCGTCACTCGGCCCAAGCACCTTTTTAATGCGTCGCGTATCAATAACAATTGCAATCACCAAAGCCGTGCCGAGGCACGCCAGCATTGTCATCGAATTGATCATGCCGCTGTAATAAGCCAGCGCGCTGAATAACATCGCCAGCGCGGGTCGCAGGATCTGAAATCCAACCAAAGCCGGCACTAACAGTTTTAGGCTGCGTAAAAATTCGCGATTCAGCAACACCCACGCCCACAATGGCAATATACCCAGGGCGAGCAGGACGGCGACATGCTTACTATCCGACGACTGCAAAATACCGAAGCAATACAGAATCCCCGCCGTTGCCAACAGCGCGAGGCTGAAACCTAATCCCGTGCGGCGCCCCCGCCGCAGTAAGGCGTGGAGTTGCGGCAATTTATTTTCAGCGTAATAAACCGACGCAAACTTCGTCGTCGTTCGGTCAAATCCCAACAAACTGATGGGGCCGAGCGCGGTCGCCACGGAAATCGCAAACATGACGATCCCGTAATCATCTTGCGCCAAAATTCTTGCCAGAAAAATCGAATACGCCGTAAACAACAACGCGCCGAAAATTTTAATACCAAAAGCGGTGAGCGAGTTTCTGGCCAAATTCATTGTTTAAAATTCGAGGGCGACGCCGTCCATATCCGCCGGTATGGGCAAGTGCATTAATTGCAGAATCGTCGGGGCAACGTCGCCAATCCAAAATTTATTTTGCCCCACCTTGACTTGCGGGCGCCGGATGTAAAACAGAGCATCGTCAAAAGTGTGCATACCTGCCAGCGCCGTTTTCTCGCCCAAACACGTCTTGGTGACATCGCCTTTCAGATCATAGCCATCGTGCGGAATGGCTAGTAAATCCGCGGCAGCGGCGAGGTGCGTGCCGTGAAAAATATTTTCCCGCTTGACCACCTCACGGATAATCGGCGCGCCGTCAGTATCTTTCAAAGACAATAGCACCGTGGAGATTTTGTCACGCGCCCATTCATAACGCGCCGGTGGCACCGTGCCGTGGGGTTCGCGCCCCTCCAGGTTGATAAAAACCCGTCCCGGAATCAAACTATAAGCCAGTGAATCCGCGTGCAGATCACGCAGGCTGCGCGGCGACGAGATATTAAATTTCAACAACCCGGCTTCGGCCAGATAGCGATTGAGATAAATCTCTTTTTTAACCGCACAAAAACCGTGATCGGAAAGAATGATCAATTCAGTTTCGGAATTGATCTGTCGCACCACTTCGCCGATCACGGCATCGACGCGCTGATAAAACTCCGCAAAGATACGGAGGTAGCGCGGTTCATTCTTTTCCACCTGCTCCCACAAAAAATGGTTGAGCCGGTCGGTTTCCATAATGTGGCATTGGAAAAAATCCCATGGCGTTTGCGCCAAATAATGCAACAGAACTTTAGCCCGTTTCGCCAGCACCTGATTGCACTCCGTGATGAACCGTTCCAGATTTTCACGGGCGAGCGCGGCTCGGGCGTCAATCTTATACCCCAGTGCTTTTAATTCTGCGCCTACCTTTTTGGGATAAGCAATGTTTTCCAATCGCGTGCCGAGAAAGCAACCGACCATCATCCCATTTACCGGACGGGGCGGAAACGTTCCCGGCACGTTGATCACACAAATTTTTTTCCCGGCACGGCTCATGATTTCCCAAATCGTCGGACTTGCCAGATTAACCGACGTCGGCACAAACGTCTCCAATGTTCCGGGCTTCTTTTCAATGAACCCAAAAACATTATGTTTGCCGGGATTCTTTCCTGTCATGTAGCTGGCCCAAGCCACCGACGAGACGCACGGCTGCACGGAATTCATTCGATGCAGAGAGCCGTGCTCGAGCAATTTTTTAAAATTGGGCAACGTGCCGGCCGCAATCCGTGCTTGGAGAAAACTGTATGGAACACCATCTATCGAGATCACCACGACGCGCGCGGGTGATTTTTTTTTAAAAATCATTTGCCACAAGTTTTCCGGTTTACCAATCTGGCGGTGAACCGGTTTGAAAATCAGGCATTAAGAGCGTTTCAGAACTGCCAATACCAGCGCCCAGCCCCTGGATTAATTCTTTAAGCGTACCCTAACGCTTCCAATCGTTGGGTGACCATTTCTTCTTCATCAGCAGAATAGGCGCGGCGCTCGTGATTCCAGTAGGGCGCGAAACACTCAAGCCGCTCTAATTGGCGCAGAATTTTTTGAGCGCATTCATGCGGTGATTCGCGGTCAATATCACAAACCACTTGCGATTCATCCGGCGTCGCATTAAAAGCGCCCGCAGGGAAAATGGCAAACTTTCCGCTCGCGGGTGACTGCAAACAAACCAAAGCGACGTGTTGCACCGGTATGGCGCGCTGATACGGTGAAAGCACTAAATCCCAATTCATGTCAACGCGCACAACTTCGTCATCCAATATTTCGCTTTTACAACCGCGTGCAAGCAGTGCCGGTATAAGCATTTCACGGACCATCGTTTTTCCATGGCCGCAAAGCCCGGTAAACCAAATGGTGCAAGCGCGAGGGGACAGCGTCATTGGCCAATACCTTTTGTTTATTTCGTGTAACCTGTAATGGGTAACGTTCCAAGAACCAAAAATTTGTTCTCCGTGCAAGAACGTTACGCGATAACACAACCAATCATCCAACTTGGAATTTCCACACCCAACTTCTCTAACATCGTCGGGGCGATATCAAACAAGCATAAGTTTTGTTCAATCGGATCACGCGCAGGATTTCGCGGATCGTACATCACAAAAATTCCTTCCGGTGAATGGTTGGCATGGTCTGGACCGGTGTCATTATCAAACGTATGCAATACGCCGCTGCCAATACTGCCAACACTGCGCCAATTCAAATCATCGAAATAAATTAGCAAATCCGGCGGAACGCCGTTGCATTGACGATAAAGCTGTGCCGGCGCCAAAACTTTGGTTGACATCGGTTGCCCGCGATGATCCGGGATGGCGGCAATTTGCGCTGCCAAATCATTGAGGCAATTATCATAGTCATCCAGCTCAACAATTCCCCGGGGCTCGCGGTTTTTAACATTTAAAAACAAACGGCCATAATAACCACCGTCAGCCCACGCGATGGTTTTTTCTTTATCTATCTCGCCCGGCGGCAACGGGGTAATTTCATTAGGCGATGTTTTTAGAGCCAGATAACCATTGGCTAACAACCATTCGTTTAGACAAACGCCGCCTTCCATTTTTTTTGCGCCATGATCCGACAGCAGCATCACGATGGTGTCATCATCAAGCAAATTCAGCACCGTCCCGATCTCTCCATCAACGTACCGATAATAATCGCGCAACACATTTTCAAAACGCCCGCCGGCTTCATATTGTGAATGGGCCGGATCGGCAAATTTCCAGAATCCATGCTGCAGACGATCCGTTCCCATTTCGACAAACATAAAAAAATCCCACGGTTTCTCTCGCAAGAAATGCCGCACGACTTGAAATCGTTTCGCCGTCATTTCATAGATTTGTTCGAGCAGCCCGGCTTTATCGAGCGTACGAAAATTTTTGACATCCGGCATATATTCGCCAGCCGCAGCAGCGATTTCGCTGCGAATCGAATCCGGATACGTGTACGAATTTTGCGGCGAAGGCGTGAGAAAACATGACACCATCATGCCGTTGACCGGATTGGCCGGGTAGGTTTGCGGCACGCCGATTACGACAACTTGTTTTCCGGCTTGTGAAAGAACATCCCAGACTCGTGGCACGCGAACGGCGTGCGAAGTCGTGAGGCGCATCGGCGCGTAACTATGGTCATGACGATTGCGGAAACCGTAACAACCAAGCTGTCCTGGATCCTGACTCGCCATCATCGCCGACCATGCCGGCACCGTGATCGGTGGATGGCAGCTCTGCAATTTTCCCCAGACGCCGTTTTGCATGAGCTGCTGAATGTGGGGCAGATCCGTTCGATATTTCTCGAAAATCAGCTCCGGCGGGGCGCCGTCCAAACCGATCACGAACATTTTGCGTTTTCCGCCTGCCACGGTTTTCAATCTCCCGCCTGAGGTTTTACGCCTCACGTTTTAAACTTAGGATTCCTGTTTGCGCGTGCGCGATTTCTTTTTCTTCTTATCGCCGTCTTTACCGTAGTAGTAATAATGATAATAATAGTAATAACTGCCGTACATGCTTTCAATATGCACGCCGTTCAACAGCGCGCCCAGAATGCGCGTCTTCACATTCTTCAGCAACGTGTAAGCCCGGAACGCAGCTTCACGGTCGGTTTGTCCGGATTTAATAACAAGAATCACGCCATCCAGTTGTGAACTTAACACGGCCGCATCGGTGACAGCGATGATCGGCGGACTGTCAAACAGCACGATATCAAATTTTTCTTTCATCGCATCGAGCGTCGTTTTCATCGCCGAGGAGCCGAGCAATTCCGACGGGTTCGGCGGCAGCGTGCCGCAGGGCATGACGAACAAGTTTTCGATCTCCGTCGTCTGCGCGGCTTCTTCAATGGTGGCGCGTCCGACGAGCACATTTGAAAGGCCCACGCGACGATCAATATTAAAAATCGAGTGCAAAATCGGGCGGCGCAAATCCGAATCGATCAGCAACACTTTGCTGCCCATCTGCGCCATCGTAATGGCGAGATTCGCCACGGACGTTGACTTGCCTTCGCCGGGGCCGGGACTGGTCACCAGCAACGCTTTCAAATCGCGATCAAGCTTGGTGTATTGAATATTCGTGCGGAAAGTCCGATAAGCTTCCGAAATCGGTGATTTCGGCGCAAAATGCGTGATCAAGCGCGAGACCATGCGCCGTGCTTCCGGCGAATCAACGGCGCCGTTTTTACCGTTCATACTCGCCGGCAAAACTTTCATGCGTTTGACCGCTTCTTCTTCGCTTATCATCGGAATCGAGCCCAGCACCGTGACGCCGATTTTTTCAATGTCTTCGATGCTGCGCACGGTGTTATTCATGTACTCGAATAAAAATGTCAGGCCGACGCCAAGGCCGAGGCCAACAATGAAACCGAGAATGAGGTTGAGTTTTTTGCGCGGACGCACCGGCTCCTGCGGCGGCCGGGCCGGATCAATCAGGCGCACTTGGCCGAGCTGGCCGACTTCGGTAATGCGGGATTCCTGAAACTTTTCCTGCATCATCAAATAAATTTTCTCATCGGCCTGAGCGGCGCGTTGCAGGCGTGCGAGCCGGAGGCTTTTATCCGGCAGGGTTTCCAGTTGTTTGTCATAATCGGTGATGATGCGCTTGAACGCCTCGACTTTCGGTTGCAACGCTTGCAGATTGGTCTCGATCTCAATTTTGCGCGAGGATAATTCTTCGCTGACCGCCACCGGATTTAAAATTTCGACGGCGGCGAGCTTGGTGATTTCTTCCTGCAACTGTTTGCGCACCATGCCGATTTCTTCATCGTATTTGCGCACCTGTGGATCATCATCGCGATAAACCCCGGCGTTGAGCAGACGCGAAATCAAGCTGGCTTTTTTGCCTTCCAGCTCGCCCATTTGTTTTTTGAACCCTTCGATATACGGTGTGGCCGCAATGCTATTCAGATCAAAATTCCTGCGGCTGCGATCGAGTTCGGCGTTAACATATTTGAGACGTTCACGATTGGAATTATATTCGGTGAGGGCTTCATTGTAAAGGCCTTCAAATTCAGCCGCTTTCTTAATCAACTCATCGGTTTCATCGGACAACGCCACCACCTTCTCGCCCTCTTTAAAATTTTTGAGCGCTTCTTCGGACTCCGTCAATTGCTGTTTCACAATCCGCAATTGCTCATCAAGAAAGTTCTTCACCTGCCGCACTTCTTCCTGGCTTTCCAGGCGATTTTTTTCGCTGTAGGCCTGCGCGAGCGTATTAGTGATAAACGCCGCTTCTTCCGCGGTCGGGCCGGTAACGCGGATTTCAATCATATCGGTGTCACGAATCGGCGTAATGACCAAGCGGTCACGCAATTCGATGATCATGTCCTCGATGGTGTATAAATCCGAGGAGTCGCTGTCAAAAGTGACCAAATCGCTTACCCAGCGCCCAACGTCGGCCATCAGACCGGTGTCTTGTTGATCGGGAGGGTTTAGCAAACTCACCTGGCTGGCGATGGCCGAATCCTGCAAGCGCCGGATGACGATTTCGGCGAGTGTGCGGCTGCGTAAAATTTCCACCTGGTTATTCACCATGGTTTCTTTTTTCATCAAACTGCTGATAT
>CAYUVM010000260.1:0-6731 GCA_964447935.1 uncultured Cytophagia bacterium
CTTTTGTCCTCGTTGGACGTTTGTCCTCTAGTTTTAAGATAACATTGTCAAGTTATTTTTGCTTCGTTAACAAAACATAAAAATTTTTAATCCCACTACTCACCCCAACTGCAAATATTCTTTTTCTCCTTTTGTCTTTATCTTTTGGGATTTGTCATCCGCCGACTTCGCCTTTCACCGTGTCCCACCACGAAAGAAAAATCTGATAAAATTCCTGCGAACGCCGGTCTGAGGCTTCGCGCATCACCGAGCCAAACAACAGGATCTCGCCGTTGGGTTGGCGCTCCAGTGAACCCGTACGAAGATAGTTGCTCTGTTTTTTAAAACCTTGATCGATTAAATAAGTAATATTGTTGCCTTCCGCCAGGCACACCCGAATTTCATACGTCGCATCGACGCAGAGTAGAAAAATCTCAAACTGGCGTCCGCCCGCGACAAATTGCACCGATGTGGTCAAATTGCCGGATTGATAACCCATAAAACGGTTGACGACATCCGACAATGCTGCCGGATGCTTGCGCATCCATTCCACCAGCGCGCGATAAATCGGCGTGAAATTATCATATCCGCCGAGTTGGTCAAAACTCTTGAGAGTCACTTTCGCTGTCGCTTCATTGGCGGCCCGGCCACGCGTCGAACCCTGCTCGCGCTTGGAGCCGCCTCCAGTTCCACCGGGCACGCCAAGTCCCGCATCAATTGCGCCTGAGCCATTGCCCGCAACACCGCTGCCACTGCCGACTCCAGCGTCGGCAGTGCCGCCGCTGCCAAGCAGAATGCCACTGCTTTTGCTATTATTTCCACCAAAACCGCGACCCCGTCCCTGGCCGGGCAATGTCGTTTGCAGACTCGGCCCGTCAAGGTTCAGATCGCCATCAAGAGTTGTATCGGTTTCTTTCATCGTCGGCATAACATCCCGGGTGACGACTCGCGTGTCGGTAACACCCGTGCCTCGTGCTGCAACGCGCGGCGGCGCCGCCACCGGCGTGCCCATTCCCAAATCGTCTAATTCTGCGGCAAGATTCATTCGCGCCGGTGCGCCTTGCGATCCTGCCAGCCCGGCGGTTTCCGGAAACTCACTCGGAAACCCCGAAGGCGAACCGCTGGCCGGACCCAACCCTTCGGTCGCAGTTCTGGGCGCTTGATAAGTGATCTCTGGTTTTTCTTCCGGCTCGGTAAATTTTATGATCTCGGCGTATTTATCAATCAGATTGACCTTTATGCTGCGCTCTTCCGGAATGGAATAAAGGTCATACGTCCGATATGCGATGAGGACGACAACATGTAAAATTAATGAGATCAGTAATCCGCGGGCGAGATAGTCGCGGCTGCTTGCTTTTATTTCCGGCGCGCCATAACCGGTGAAGTTGGTGATAATAAATTCCGACATAACCTTTCCCAAAAGTTTCGCATTATAAATTAATTTTTTCCAGGAAACTTTTCAACTGAAAACTCAGCGATTCAAAATCACTTTCACGTCATCCGCCGGCTGTTGCAAGCCGTCAAATTTGCGCGCAACGCGAATCGTGATCGTGCGTTGAAATTTTTTAACGTAAAACCGGCCGGCCGGCGAATTGAACAGCGCGTCATTTTGCGCCTGCCATGTTAAGGCATAACGATAATAACCGGGTGCCACGACTTTGCCGGCGTCGTCGCGCCAATTCCACACGAGCTGTTGCGGGATATGGCCTTCGCCTTCCATTTTCCAAACGGCCGCGCCGTTTTCTTTTTCCACAATCAACTGCCAGCGTTTAGGCGGCGCGGAAAAATTCGCGGTAGCGATGTGAAAGATGGCCGCCGACGGACTGAGCGCCAACACTTCTTCGCGCGGCACAATAATGCGATTGCCGGCGCGGCGATACATCCGCAAACTATCGAGGCGCGTTGCAAAATTCGGCTCGCCGATTTGCACTTTGTTCAAACCGGGCAACGTCTTTTCGTTGAGATAGTTGCGCAAACCGAGCGCGCGGGATTTCGCGTAGGGATTGGTGACAATTGTCGCCGTCGTGCCCTTGGTTTTGTTGATATCGGCAGAAAGCTGCTGCAGCGAGTGGCGGTAATCTTTCGAATACAGCTCCAGCATTTTCACCGAAGTGTCGGTTTCGGCTACCGGCGTCACATGAAACGCGAGGCTGGGCGCGACCTGCGCGGAATCCAGCACGCCAAGATCATAACTGGAAAGCGCCGACAGCGCGTACGTGGGAACATCCGGCGCGATAATGCGTTGCAGGCGTTTGGCAGTGATTTCCAAAACTTCACTTTCAGCGCGCAAATAGGCGCGCGGCCCGGAAGGCTCAAATTTCACCGGCACCGAAAAAGCGTAACGAAACGGCGGCGGCGTTTCCATTTTGGGCAGCGGCGACAAGCGATCCAATTCAAACACAAGCGCAAACTCGTGCGAACCGTTGGTTTCCCCGCGCAAATCGGCGGTGGGAAAATTCAACGAATAATTCAAACTTACCGGGCCGTAGAGCTGCAAGCGGCTTTCTAAATTCATCTCGACTTTATCGAGGCCGAAGCGAACGAAACCCCAGGTTGGATCATCATATTGAAAAAAACCGCCGGCGCGCAAACTCTGGCCCTCACGCTGGGTGATGAATGCCGTTTGGACATTGCCGAAATGATAACTTAACGCCAGATGGCTTTCGCCTTTTAAATTAAACTTGGCCGGGCCCAACGCGACATTGGGTTGATTCAAATGATCGCGGCTGAGTGAAATCGACACCGAGGGCAGCGGCCAAAACGTGACGCCACCGCCGAGATCGAGCGCGGTGCGGCCTTTGTTGTTTTGAAAAACCGGGTCGTTCGGATCGACGCCAACGAAGTCGCCGCGATCATACGATTTCGATAACAACCCGGCTTTCAATCCCACCGCGAAAATGTTTTTGTAGCGGCGGCTTAATCCGAAGCTGACATATGACTGGCTGTAAATCGGCATCGATAACGATTGCGCATGCACGGCGAACGCCAACTCTTTTGGCAGCCAGCGCGGCAGCACCACTGAAACATAGTTGAGCCGGAATCGCGCCGCGCTCTCATCGAGAAAACCGAGATGAAACACGCGCATGCCCACCTGCACCAGGCTGGGTTGATAGCTCAGTATCGATGGATTCAGCAAATGCGCGTTGCCGCTGCGCAGATCGAGCGGGTGCGGGGTTAATAAATTTTGTGCTGCGGCCCGGGAAAGCGGCAAAACGATAACGGTTAAGATTAAAACTTTGAAAATGTATTTTTGCATGAAATTATAAAAATTTCAGTATTCCGTCCATTGTAAATTGCAATTTAAAATTCACAATGCTTTTACCTTGCCAACACCACATATCCCGACGCGACCTTCCTGTCGGCATCCAGCAATAAATAAAGATACGGTCCGGGCGGTTGGGCGCGGCCACTGTTGTCGTTGCCGTCCCATCGCAACTCGCCGCCAGTTGAGGAAGATGAAATCGTCTTGAGCAAATTGCCGTGCAGATCGAGAATCTTGAGCTGCGGCGATTGCACGCCGACGTTCCCAAAGCCGAACGTCACGACATCATTGAAACCGTCGTTGTTCGGTGTAAACGGATTCGGCGCGACATTGACCTGGCCGGGCCGGACGTCAAATTCCAAGCGCTGCGAGTTATTGTTCTCGTTCGACTCGGCAATGGCGCTCGTCACATCGACCGAGCCTTGCAGCGAATGCCGCCCAAGCGAGGTGAATTGAAAAGGCCGCGAAAACGTAACTTTTGCGCCGGCCGCCAAGCTCGTAATGAGCGTGTCTGCCAGCGTTTGATCGTCAACGAACAAGCGGAAGACAAACGGAAGTTGTGCCGGCGCCGAAGAATCAGCAAACGTTGCCGTAATCCTGATCAGTTCAGTGAGTTGAACCGGTGTCGGCGTAATTCTAAATTCATCAATATAAAGATCAGGCAACCGCGTCAGTACGGTGATTCTCACCGTGAGATTGCTACTCAACGGCGGCACGGTGGTTTGCTCGCGCGCTACAAAAGTCACGGCATATTGCCCGGCGGTGCCCAAAGCCGGCCGCCACGAGAATTGGCCGCGACCGGCGGTGGTTCCTTGCAGAAAAGTGGCGCCCGCCGGCAAGTTTTGCGCAGTCAGTGTGAGCGCATTATTTTCCGGATCGTTGGCGACGACGTCGAACGTCAACAAATTTCCTTCTAAAACGGTTTTGTCCGTAATCGGATCGAACACCGGTGCATCATTCGCCGGGATAACAATCACGATGACTGACAAGCGTGCTTCAATAACGCCGTCCGAGGCAATCACCGTGAACGTCGTATCGAGATTACTCTCACGCGGCGTGCCTTGCACGGTATTCGGAGCAGTTTGCCGCAACCAACTCGGTAAATTTTCAAAACGAAAAGTTGGCGTTGTGCCGTCGGGATCAATGGCCGTCGCGATATAGGTGGCGAGTACATCCTCAGTCGCGTACAGCGTGTCATTCGACGTAAATCTTGGGCCGGTATCTGAGCCGCAGCCGCGCAATAAAATCGTCGTCACTGGCTGGTTGCAACTGTTGCTGCTGGTAATTTTTAAGCTATCCAGAAATTCACCGAGAACAGTAGGCTTGAAATCTATTGGCAAATCAATGAACGAACGCGGTGAAATTTGTTGGTTGATCAAGCTGGGCACAACAAAAATTAACGGCAATGAATTGGCGGCGCTGGAAAGCACAAGTGGAATGTTGCCGGTGTTCTGCAGACGTAACTGGCGCTGCAAGGTTTGTCCCGGCGGCACACAACCAAAATCCACCAGCCGTTCAACTGCTAATGAGGCCCGCACGCCACGGCCACGGAGAATCACGCTGCAGGACGTGGTGTTGAGGCCGTCGTTCGTCGCAATTAAAAGATTCGAGAGATACGGCAGCGTATCGCCAGGCGTGAACGTGACGGTGAGCGGAAACACGCGGTTGCTCGGCACCGTCCCGCGTCGCGGCGAGATGTTGAAATTAATGGAATCGGTGAGCACCGTTGTAAAAGAATATGACAACGCGCCCGTATTCACCACAAACAACCGGCGCGTGCTTGGCCGGCTCACGCAAACCTCGCCGAAATCAACATTGGAAACCGAAGCGCCGAGCGAGTCCACCGGCGAGCACGGCGGCACGCGATTACTGCGATTGAGGTAAATAACCAGTTGATTGTCCAGATAATTGCTAACGACGAGATCGTTGTCGCCGTCGCGGTCGATATCGAGATGGGTGATTGCTTTGGCGCTCGTCACCGTGTCGAGTTCGCTGGGAATTAAATTGCTCAGCGGCTGATTATCGGGATTGCGCAGCGAGGAAACCCGATCATCGCGAAAACGCGTGTAAAAAATATCGAGATCGCGATCCGGACGCAGACTGGAAGCGCCGCGCTGCAAATCGAGCGTATCGACGTTGCACAGCGTCAGCGCCTGTGCGTAGCCGGGAAGCGTGACGGTTTCAACGAGATTGAGACGGCTCTGAGAAAAATTAACAATCGCCAATTGGCTCGTGGCTAATTGAGATTGCGAGCTTTTACCGAGCAAATGCAAATCGCTGCAAAGCGCGACGATTTCACGACTACCGTTGCCAACTTGATTGCCGGTCACCCCGGCGACGTCACCGGAAACCAAATCAACTGGAGGAACAGACAGAGGCAGAGAACTCCCAGGGGTGAAACGGTCTGGGCTGCGGCCAGTGTTGAATAAAAGTGATAACGATTTCGAGCCGTTATTGGCGACGATAATATCAAGCAGGCCGTTTTGATCATAATCCCACGCTGCCGCTGCCACCGGGCCGAAGCCGACCGGCAATTGTTGCGAAGCGGTGGCGGGGAAAATGCCGGCGCCATTATTAAGAAAAATATCAACCCGATCGGCGCCAAACAGTGTCACCGCGAGATCGACCGCGCCATCACCATTGAAATCCTGCGCGAGCAGATGAATTGGCCGGCTGCCGGTGTTTATTGCTTGCGGCGCCGCAAATTGGCCATTGCCATTGCCCGTGAATATCTGAAAACTATTGCCGTTGAAATTCACGACGGCGAGATCGAGGCCGCTATCATTATTAAAATTGGCGGCAACCGCATGTACTGGCGTGTTGCCAGTGGTCAGCGTTGTATCGGGCGTAAAAAGCCTGCTGCCGGCGGTTTCGCGCGTCGTATTGCGTAACACAGTGAGGCGATTCGCGCCGTGGTGTACGACGGCAAGATCGATGAAATTGTCGTTATCAAAATCGCCGGGAACGAGATGCGTCGGTTCTTGATTGACGCCACCGGCCGGCGAGGCGCTTTCTAAATTATACGGAATTTTCGCAAAGCTCCCGGCGCCCAAATTGGTACGCACGAGAAAACGCCAAAGATAGGGTTGCGCTAACGTCGCATTACCAACGCCACTGATCGCGGTGGTCACGACAACGGTGATTTCTTCGCCATCGATAAAGCCTTGGGACGGTGTGAAAACCAGCGTTTGGTTGGCATCGGCGTAACTGATCGTACCGGAGTAGCGCCCGTGAAAATTGCCCCTAACTTGAATGGCTGTGGCCGTCGAACCCGTGTTGAGCGGGAGATTAAAACCGATGCGAATATCGGTAAACGCCGACGCTTGAATGTCATCGAGGCGCGGCGCGCGCGAAACGATTTGCAATTGCGCCCACAACGGCGCGGCTGATATAATAGAAGAAAGCCAAAGGGCGGCACAAAAAATAAACTTAAAAAGCTGGGGGTATGTCGTCATTCCTGACCACTCGTCAATTGATCCAATTGTTTCTT
>CAYUVM010000261.1:0-6711 GCA_964447935.1 uncultured Cytophagia bacterium
CCATGAGGAAGGAGGAGATTGCTCATGAAAAACGCTTTGCTTCTCACCCTCGTTGCCCTCGTTTTATTTGTTCCATCGTTTGGTTTCGCCGGCACCACCGGAAAAATTACCGGTACGATTACCGATGCCGATAACCGCGAGCCGCTTCCCGGCGTTAATGTCGTTATCGAAGGCACCACGCTGGGCGCGGTGACCGACCTCAATGGGTATTATGTCATCCTCAATGTGCCGCCGGGAACTTACACGCTCAAAGCCAGCTATATTGGTTACACGCCGCAGCGCCTCACCGGCTTGAGCGTGAAAATTGATTTGACCACAACGGTTGATTTTAAATTGAAACCGGAAGTGCTGGCCGGTGATGAAGTAGTGGTGGTGGCGCAACGGCCGATTGTTGTCAAAGATATTTCCGCGAGTTTGGCGAATTTGAGCGATGTCGATTATAAAGCTTTGCCGATGGTGAGTGTGGCGGAAGTCATCGGTTTGCAAGCCGGGGTGCGGTTGTCGAATGGCAGCCTGGAAATTCGCGGCGGCGGCGCGAGCCAGACCGCGTTTGTGCTAAATGGGGTGACGCTGCGCGACGAGCGCGACAACACACCGTACACCGCCATCAGTTACACCTCGGTGGAAGATGTCCAAATTCAAACCGGCGGCTTCAATGCGGAGTTTGGCAATATTCGTTCGGGTTTGGTCAATATTGTCACCAAGGATGGGAAGAAAGACCGTTACAGCCTGAATGTGATTTCGCGTTACAGCCCGGTAACCCAAAAGCGTTTTGGCGCTTCGCCGAACGCGCGCAACTCGTACTGGATTCGCCCATACGTTGATCCGGACGTGGCGTGGACAGGAACCGAGAGCGGGGCGTGGGATGCTTACACGCGGCGCCAGTTTCCGAAATTTGACGGCTGGAACGCGATCGCGCTGCAATTATTAAAAGACAATATTCCCGGCAACGATATTACGCCGGAGGCCGCACAACGGGTTTTTCTGTGGCAGCATCGCCGCAATTTGGATATTGTCGATCCCGATTATGATTTTGACGCCAGTATCGGCGGGCCGGTGCCGCTCGTGAGCGAGAAACTGGGCGGCCTGCGTTTTCTCGCTTCTTATCGCACGGCGCAGGAAATGTACGTGATTCCGCTTTCCAAAGATGGCTATCGCGATTTTAACATGCAGCTCAAGATGACCACCGATCTTTCCTCTAAAATGAAGCTTGTGGTCGAAGGGCTGCGCGCGCGCTCAGTGGGCACAAATGACAATAATACCGGACTGCCCGGGATTTTTCGTTCGCCGGAAAGCATTGCCGCGCAACTCAATCGCCGGAGTTTTATCGCGACGCGTATGTTTGCAACGGAGTATTGGGCCCCCAGCGCGATCACGCGCACCAGTCTCGGCGCGAAATTTACGCATGTGATCAGCCCCTCGACGTTTTATGAAGCGACGCTGCACCGTTTCGAATCACAATATCGCACGGCTCCCGGACGTCGACGCAACACCTCGGAGCTTTTTTTGTTCGGTAATAATTATCTGGTTGATGAAGGGCCGTTTGGCTTTCAACCCAAATCCAGCGTTGCCATCAATGGCATGCGGATGGGTGTCGGCATGAGTAACTCGCGCGACAGCAGCAATGTAGCGGTGTATTCAGCAAAGGTGGATTTCAGCAGCCAATTTGACCGCTATAACCAAATCAAAAGTGGCATTGAGTTGGTATATACGGACAATAATGTCAACTATGCGTCGGTGGATGAATTTTTGCCGAGCGGGCGCTCGCGCTCCAAATGGCATACGTTCCCGCTGCGTGGCGCTTTTTATGTGCAGGATAAATTGGAATTCGAAGGCATGATCGCCAATGTCGGCCTGCGCTTGGATTATTCGCATGCCGGCGGCAGTTGGTATGTTTATGATGTTTATAACAATGCGTTCTCTTCGGAGCGTTCACTCGGCCTCGACACCCTGTTGGAAAAAGAATCGACCGAACGCCTGTTTAATGTAAGCCCCCGCCTGGGCGTCGCGTTCCCCATCACGGAAAACAGCAAGTTGTATTTCAATTACGGCCATTTTCGCCAGTTGCCCACTCCGGAAAATTTATTTCTCGTGCGCCGTTTTTCCGACAACAACGCGGTGACGCGGTTGGCAAATCCGAACTTGCCGTTGCCCAAAACCGTGGCGTATGAACTGGGTTATGAGCAAAATTTAGCTGATCAATTTCTTGTCCGGCTGGCGGGATATTATAAAGATATCGCTTTGCAATCACGCTTGGTTAATTACCTCAGCCGCGATAGCAAAGTCAATTATTCCGACACGGAGCCGAACAATTATCAGGACATTCGCGGTTTTGAATTGACCTTTAATAAAAATCGCGGCAACTGGCTGCAAGGTTTTGTCAACTACACTTATCAAGTGCAGACGGCGGGCAATTTCGGCTTCAGCCAGTATTTTGAGAATCCCGCGGAGCAACGCCGTTATGAACGCGAAACCCGCTCGAATTATCAGGAAAAACCCGTGCCGCAACCTTATGCGCGGGCGAACATTTACTTTTTTTCACCGGCGAAATTTGGTCCCCAAATTGCCGGGCAACATCCGCTCGCCGATATTCGGGTAAATTTTTTAGCCGACTGGCAATCGGGATTTCGTTTCACGTGGACGGGCGGCGGCAGCATTCCCGGTATTGTGAACAATGTGCAGTGGCGCGATTACCGTAACGTTGATTTGCGCTTGAGCAAAAGCTTCAAAGCGTTTGCGGCCAACATTCAGTTGTTCATGGATGTCAACAACGTTTTCAATATAAAGGAAATGACTGCTTCGCCGACGAATGTCGGTTACGGTTTTATTGATACGAATGACTATAATGACTACATGAAGTCGCTGCATTTGCCGGCGGAAATCGCTGACCCACTGGGTTATGGTAATGTTCCAGGTAATGATCGTCCCGGCATCTTTCGCAAAGACGGTGTGGCGTTCGTGCCGATTGCCTATGTCAACGATGCTACGGCGCTGCCGAAGACGCCGCCGAGTTTGGAGACGGGCCGCCGGCTGCTTTATTACGTGCGCGCCACCGGCGAGTATATGGAATTTCAAAATGGCGCTTTGAGCAAAGCCGACGCTGCCTTTGTCAAGCAAGTGCTCAAAGATAAAGCCTACATCGATATGCCCAATCAGGGATTTTTGACTTTTCTCAATCCACGGGATGTTTTCTTCGGTATCAATATCTCGTTTGATGTCAATCCGTTTTAATCGAGGGAGCGATGAAAAGAGTTTCTTATAAAAGAAGTATTGCAACGATTGCTTGCTGTCTGTTGCTGGTGACCGGACGCCCCGCGCAAGCGCAATACGAAATAAAATGGATGTCGGTCGGGGCGCTGCACAGTTGGTATTCGAGCATCGGCTGCGAGATCGAACAGGGCCGCGTTCTCGTTCAACAAGACGGCTTGCAATGGCCGGCGATTCATCCCTATCAAGACATGGAAGCCGCCAAAGGTTTTTGGATCGGCGTAAAAGATTTTACCGACGAGCAGGGCAATGTGTTTCCCCACAAAGTGGTTCACGTCGGACCGCGCGTTTCCGGGGCGCGCGAGTTTTTCCCCATTAAATTCGAAATGACCAGCAGGTTTGAGGTGCCGGAGGTTTCCATCGAAGGCGCGCTGTCCTTTGAAAAGCCGGTGGACAACAACGCCGTCGATCCCACTTTGAAACCGGATCGCATGATCACCAACGTGGTCAATACGCAAACCGGCATCACCATGACGCGCAAGATCCTGCAATTCAGCCAGCGGTTTCACGACAACTACATTATTTACGATTATACGTTCACGAACACCGGCAACGTCGATGACGACGCCGAAATCGAATTGCCCAACAAAACGCTCGAAGGCGTTTACTTCTTCTGGCAATATCGCTACTCGATTTGCCGCCAAACGCGCTACGTCATCGGCAACTCCAGCGGCTGGGGCATCAACACGATGAACGACACGCGCGGCGATGGCGTAAAGCCCGATCCAGCCAATGAGAATTTTCGCGCGCAGTATGCCTGGCACGGCAAGTATCCGACGTTTTCGGCGTATGACAACCTCGGCGCGCCGATTTGGGCGCCGGACGGCCAGGGTTTTGTCGATAAAGCCGATACCACCGGCCGGCTCGGCGCGTATCAATTTGTCGGCGTCGTGACGCTGCACGCGGATAAGTCGGCGACGGATAAAACCGATGATCCGAAACAACCGTCGACCACGAGCTATGAAAATTCCGACGATCCGCTCACTTCGCAAAACGATGCGTTCAACACTGTGAAGATGACGCAGGAATATGATTGGATGAAAAAGGGGCATGTATCGCCGCGCCATGCCGACCGCGTCGAGCCGAGCGGCAATTTTGCCGAGCCGACCGGCGATCCCTCGCTGGGAACCACCGGCGGATATTCCTCTTGCAACGGCTACGGCCCGTACACCCTGCGCCCTGGTGAAAGCGTGCGCATCGTCATGGCCGAAGCCGCTTCCGGTTTGAGCCGCGAACGCGCCGTGCAAATCGGCCAGCAATACAAGCAGCGCCGCATCACCGCCCGTGAGAAAAATGTTTTGGTGCTATCCGGCCGCGATTCTTTGTTTCAAACCTTTCGCCGCGCCATTGCGAATTTTAACTCGGGATACAACATTCCGCAACCGCCCTTGCCGCCACGCGCATTTACCGTTGCCGGCGGCGGCGACCGCATCGCGTTGTCGTGGGACGTTTATAACGCCGCCGACCCCAATTTGCGCGGCTTTGAAATTTATCGCGCTATCGGTAAATACGACAGCACGTACAAGCTGGTTTACACCGCCGGCCCGACCGAACGGAGCTATAACGATCGCGCTTTGGTGCGTGGCGTGGCGTACTACTATTATATTGTTGCCGTCGGTGACGCGGCGAACAATAACGGCGCCGGTTTGACCCCGCGTGTGGCGCTGCGCAGCAGCCGCTATTACATGCAGGCGTACGATCCGGCCACGCTCAAACGCCCGGAAGGTGTGCGTTCCGATCCGACTTCGCTGGATTCGATTCGCGTCGTGCCCAATCCGTTTAGCCTCGGCGCCGATCCCAATCGGCTGCGCTTCCCTGGCGAGCCGGACAAAATCGGCTTCTTCAATATTCCCGGCACGTGTTCGATCCATATTTTTACCGAAAGCGGCGAGTTGATTAAAACCATCGAGCATATCGACGGCAGCGGTGACGCGTATTGGAATTGTACGACCTCATCGGATCAGATTATCGTCAGCGGCGTCTACATCGCCGTGGTGACGGATAAAACCGAGGAGCCGTCGCGCAAGGGCCGGCGAAAGATTATCAAGTTTGTGGTGGTGCGATAACGTGTTCGTAGTAGCCCCCCTGCGGGCGTAGCCTTCAGGGGCTGCAGCTTGATCAAACAGTAGACGCCTGAAGGCGTTACTACAAACCTTTAGTTAAAAGGTGTGTCCATGAAAAAACACCTCGTTCTTATAATCTTAATCTGTCTCGTTGCTGCGCAAACGGCTTTCAGTCAGGTGCAACGCGCCAATCAGCAAAAACTGGCGCAGACCGGGCTTAAATTTCTCACGATCACCACTGATGCGCGCGCCGGAGCGATGGGAGAAGCCTTCACCTCGCTGCAAAGTGTTTCCGCGGCGATGTTTTTCAATCCCGCCAGCATGGCCCGTCTTGAGGGCCTGGCCAATTTGTCTTTTGGCAAGGTCAATTGGATTGCGGACATTGATTACACGTTTGGCAGCGCCGCCTTTCGTCCTTTTGACGGGCGTTTGGGAATTTTTGGCTTCACCGTCGTCGCGGTTGAATATGGCCAGTTCATCGGCACGATTCGCACGAACAATGAAAATGGTTTTGAAGAAACCGGCGATTTTAGCCCCAATGCTTTTGCCCTTGGCCTCGGTTACGCGAAAGCCCTCTCCGACAAATTTTCATTGGGCGGCAATCTGAAGTACGTCAAACAGGATCTAGGGAGCGCCGTGACCGGTTTTGCCGCCGACGGCAGCCCCACGCGCGTAAATTATGCCAAAGGCGTGGCGGCGTTTGATTTTGGCATTCTTTATCGCACCGGTTTCAAAAGTTTGGATTTCGGAATGGCGGTGCGGAATTTTTCCAAGGAAATCAAATACGTCGAAGAAAGTTTTCAACTGCCGCTCACGTTTAAAATCGGCTTGTCGATGAATGCGGCGGATTTGCTGCTGCCGGATAGCAAGTTGCACGGCTTGCTGCTTTCCGTCGATGCCGTGCATCCGCGCGATTATCAGGAACAGTTGAATCTCGGCGCGGAATATCTCTTTATGAAAACGGTGGCGCTGCGCGCCGGTTATTCAACCCCGAACGATGACCATCATTTCAGCGCCGGCGCCGGTTTGCAAAAGTCGTTCAAAAGCTATCAACTGGCGTTGGATTATGCTTATACCCCGCACGAGGTGTTCGATACGGTGAATCGTTTTTCGGTGAACTTTGCGTTTTAATTTGTAGTCACGCCCCCCTGGTGGGGCGCTGTTTTTTTACCGACTTGTCTAAAAAGAGCGGCCCACCAGAGACCGAGACTATTTGTTGCCATTGTGCTTTAAAACAGTGGGATAAAAATGAAACAATATACTCTTTTAGCCGCGACAATTACTTTGCCGGTTCTGCTGGCCGGCTGCAAGAATGACACGGCGCCCAGTTTGTTTGACCCCGCCGATCAATCCAACCCGGCGCCGGTGGTGCGGACGATTG
>CAYUVM010000262.1:0-6676 GCA_964447935.1 uncultured Cytophagia bacterium
GGCGATTATTTCGTTAATTTAAAAAAAACGTTTTTAAAATAAGCGAACGAAGAGTGAAAACGTTATTTTTTATGGAAAGCCATTGCAGAACCGCCATGCAGTATTATATCGCTCAAATACTGTGCTGTTGAATGACGGCAATTCACCTCAGCCAATCTCTCGCTGCAAACAACACAACGTGTGGCCGCAGTCAATTAATCGCGCCCCAAAGAGTGCCAAACTTAAGTTTGGCACTCCGCATCTTCAGACGGTTCTTGACTTTTCAAAAAAAAATGTTTAATTGAAAAATCATGAATCATTCCATCTTCTCCGTCCCCCTCTGGGCCAAACAAGCGATTTGGTATCAAATTTTCCCCGAGCGCTTTTGTAACGGTGATCCGCACAACGATCCGACGCTCGAAAGCCTTCGCGGCGCGTATCCGCATGATCTGACCTCTCCGTGGCAAGTTCATCCCTGGACTTCGGATTGGTACGAATTGCAACCTTATGAGCAGAAAACCGATAAAGCGATCTGGCACCATTTGCAGCGCCGGCGTTACGGCGGGGATTTGCAGGGTGTTATTGACAAGCTCGATTATTTACAAGATCTCGGGGTGAATGCGCTTTATTTGACGCCGGTGTTCGAGTCGCCGTCTTCGCACAAATACGACGGCGCGACGTACCATCACATCGATCCGCATTTTGGTCCCGATCCGGTGGGCGACCGCAAAATTATCGCGAGCGAAGTCGGCCACGACCCGGCGACGTGGCAATGGACGGCCGCCGACAAACTGGCGTTGCGGTTGATCGACGAAGTGCACCAGCGCGGCATGCGCATTGTTTTTGACGGCGTGTTCAATCACGTCGGCATCAATCATTGGGCGTTTCAGGACGTTTTAAAAAATCAGCAGCGCTCGTTTTATAAAGATTGGTTTAAAGTGCAAGCGTGGAACGACCAGCAAACCGGCACCGGTTTCAAATACACCGGCTGGTGGTCGGTGAAAGAATTGCCGGAATTAAACCAGGCTGAAAACGGCATCGTTTCCGGTCCGCGCGATTACATTTGGGCGATCACCAAACGTTGGATGGATCCGGATGGCGATGGCGATCCCCGCGACGGCATCGATGGCTGGCGGCTCGATGTCGCGGCGTGCGTGCATCACAACTTTTGGAAGCAGTGGCGCGCATTGGTGAAAAGCATTAACCCGGAAGCATATCTCACGGGTGAAGTGTTCGTTGAGGCGTTTGATGATTTAAAACTGTACTTGCAGGGTGACGAGTTTGACGCGGTGATGAATTACCATTTTACGTATGCTTGCACGGAGCTTTTTGCCGATCAGCGCAACCGTATTTCTCTCCGCGACTTCGACCGCAAGCTGCGTGAGTTGCGCGAAGCTTTTCCTCCGGACGTTGCTTGCGTGATGCAAAACCTGCTGGACAGCCATGACACCGACCGCTTCGCTTCACGCATCGTTAATCGCGACAAAAAATCGATACGACAATGGCTCGATTATTACGAATGGTCCAAGGCTCAATCGACGGATTACGAAACGCGTAAACCAACAGCAGCAGAGCGTGAGAGGCAAAAGCTTGCCGTACTTTTTCAAATGACGTATCTCGGCGCGCCGATGATTTATTACGGAGACGAGGCCGGGATGTGGGGCGCCAACGATCCTTGCTGCCGCCAGCCGATGGTATGGGAAGATTTAAAAAAAGATAACAAGAGAAATGCGACAAGAGGAGGGCAAGAAGCTGGTTTTGATCGTGAGCTGTTTGAATATTATCGCCGTTTGATTCATATTCGCAATTCACAGCCGGCGCTGCAAATGGGAGATTATCAAACTTTGCTGGCAGATGACGAGCGGGAATTGTTTGCGTTTTCACGTATACACGAGAATCAAACGATCCTCGTGGCGATCAACAATGGTCGGCAAGAGCAACTTTGCAAAATCGCCATTGCCGGCGAGGGAAAGTTTATCGATCTCCTCGATAAGCATCACACTTGCACCGTGAGTATCGGCTACCTTGAATTTTCGGTTCCAGCCCAAACCGGTAGAATTTTGCGACGCTAAAGTTGGCGTCGGGCTTTGAGCAAACCTTCCTGAAAATCGCCGAGTTTGCGTTTCCGTCGCGCTTCTTTCATCTGCGCCAGAATCTTGCTCTTCCAGGCGCGGGCCTGCCAGCGGGCGATCTGGTTCAATAACCGATTCGGCACGAGTCGCGTAGAAATCGGGCGCGGCTTCGGCAACACCAGCAAGTCGCCGAGGTGGTTTGCATTCGTCACGCGGGCGCTCATGTTGGGGATGCTGCCATCGGCCTCTGAACAGAAACGGAGCAGAATCGTTTTAATGATCGACGTGTGATCAAACGTGGTGTGCGAAACCGAGCCGGGAATTACCAACGGCGAAACCACAATGGCGGGAACACGAATACCGTAATTGCGAAAGTCGGGATCATCATCCGGTGCCTCCGGCGGAGCCACGTGATCATAAAAACCGCCGTGTTCATCGTAAGTAATAATGAACAGCGTTTTACTCCAGGCCGGGCTGCCCAGCAGGGCGCTGTAAATGGTCAACACTAAACTCTGTGCCGCCGTCACGTCGGCGGGCGGATGATCATCATTCGCGGCCACCGCGGTGAGGCCAACGAGATTGGGATCAATCCACGACACCGCGGGCAAATCGCCCGAGGCGGCGTGATCGAGAAAATCTTCCATTTCCAGACGACTGTCCGCTTCGACGCGGAAAAAATTCTGCGTATAACCAGTACGGTATTTTTCATCGATACAACGCAGCGTTTGAAAATCGTGGCTGTACCAGCGCCACGACACGCCTTTGTTTTCCAAATGGCGGATGAACGAATTCTCCGCATACAGTGGCACGGATTTATTATCTTTGCTGCCGGCGGCGTGCCCCGTCGCCGCGTAAAGCCGATTCGGCCACGTTGAACCGGGCACCGAGCAGAACCAGCGGTCGCAAATACAAAACAGCCGCGCCAAATGATCGTATACCGGCAGATCGTCGGCGTTGTAATAGCCCATAATTTTGCCGGGATCGGCTTCCGGGTATTTTTTCGCAAAATTGCTGACGAAGCCGCCGTTGTTGTTGCTGAGTTGCTCGACGACGTCGTCAGATTCATGCCCGGGATCTTCTTCCATGCGGGTACTATCGAGATGGCGAATTTTATACTTCTCGCCGTTATGCTCGTTGAACATCCTAGTGGTGAGGCCATCGACTTCTTTGCGTCCGGCTTCGAGTTTCAAATAACCGAGCATGTGATCGAACGAACGATTCTCCAGCATGAGCACGACGATATGATCGATCTTGCGCAGGTTGTCCTGCACTTTTTGTTCAAAGCCGACCCCGGGATGAAGACGATTCGCCATGATGATCTCCTGTAGTTCGGAACAGATGAATCATTGGATTTCTGAATTGTGGGAGTAGTGGATTTTTTGAGTTCCATCAATCCAGCGCTCCGACGATCCATCACTGCATTAAACTTACGCTTTCGCTTTCCGCAACGGAATAACGACTAAGACATACGCAATCGCCGCAAAAGCGAGTAAGCCGATGAGATTGCCGCCCCAGCCGTTCACAAATTCAAACTCCTCAATGCCAAAAAACAAGCCGGTGAGCGATTGAAAATTTTTGAAGATTAACACCAGCACCGCGAGCATAACGCCGGTAAGCGATTCGCCGGCAATGAAGCCGGAGGCGAGCAGAATGCCGGTGTTTTCGACGCGATCTTTTGCGGCTGGATTCAAGTTTTGTTTCGCAACCCGGCGATCGACAAACCATTTGATCGCTCCGCCGATGAAAATGGCCGAAGTGGTTTCAAACGGCAGATACATCCCGACGGCGATGAGCATCGGCGAAGGTGAATTCATCATGATCAATCCCAGCGCGAAGAACATGCCGAAGATAATCAAACCCCACGGCATTTCACCGCTGACAATGCCGGTGGCGAGCTGCGCCATCAAGCCGGCCTGCGGCGCGGAAAGTTCTTTATCGCCGATGCCGATGCCGCCGGCGGCGATGTTGCTGTGGTGCAAAGCCATAATCGGCAGCACGAGCACAAAGGAAACCACAATGACGGAAATCGTTTCCGCAATCTCCATGCGCCGCGGCGTGCCGCCGAGCAATTGCCCGATTTTTAAATCCTGAATCATATCGCCGGAAATGGCGCAGGCGCAACAAACCACCGCGGCAACCGCCAACACCGCGCCGACGCCGTGCACGCCTTTCACGCCAAGCAAAACCATCAGCAACGCCGCGATGATCAAAGTTGACAAGGCCAAACCGGAGATCGGTTGATTCGAGCCGCCAATCATGCCAACGAGATAACCGCCGACCGCCGATAACAAAAAGCCCAGCACCAGCATGATTACCGCGGCGACGACCGCGCCGAGCCAATCCTGGCTGAAATAATAATACAGAACCGTCATTGGAATCGTCAGGCCGATGGTGATGCCGACAATGACGCGCAGATTCAAATCCTGCTCCAGGCGCGAGGCCTTAACCACGGCGCTGCCTTTTTTGAGCGCGCCTTTAAACGCCGTGACAAATGAGTTTCGCAAGCCCCACATGGTTTTGGCCGCGCCCACCAGCATCGCGCCGACAGCAATCGGCCGCACTTGATTGTACCAGATCGAAAAGATCACGTCATCCAGTGGTGGCGTTTGGCCATTCAGTGAAAGCTGCGCGCTGAATTGCGGATTAATAAAATAAATAAGCGGAATAAGCACACACCACGCCAGCACGCCGCCGACGAAGTTGATCGTCGCGAGCTGCGGGCCGATCACATAACCAACGCCGATGAGCGCCGGCGAAATGGCAAACGTTGACCACGGAAATACGCCGGCATGCTCGACACTCCCCATCGGCGTGCGGTCGCCGGCAAAGTGGCGAATCATGGATTTCGGCATTTCCCAAAAACCCGAAACGTATTCGCGGAAAAGCTTGAGGCCGTTATCGGCTTTGAACACTTGCAGCAACATGCCAAAGCCGAGCGTACCGAAAATATATTTTGCACCGGTTTCGCCGTGCTGTCCCGCCTTCACAATCTCAGCGCAGGCGCGACTTTCGGGAAATGGCAGGCCGGCGTCAACCGTGAGTGTGCGCCGCAGCATGATAATGAACATTACACCGAGCACACCACCGATGAGCAAAATAAACGTGCTCTCCCAATAATTGAAATCCGTCCACAGTCGTTCACCGCCGACATTCACAATCACAAACGCCGGAATCGTGAAAATCGCGCCGGCCACGAGCGCCTCGCCAACCGAAGCGGCCGTGCGGGTGATGTTTTGTTCAAGAATACTGCCTCTCATGAACGGCAGGCGGAATGCGGCGATGGCAATCACTGCAGCCGGAAAACTGGCAGAGACCGTTTGTCCAGCCTTGAGGCCCAGATAGGCATTGGCCGCACCGAGAATGACCGCCATAACGACGCCAAGCAACACGGCTTTGACGGTAAATTCCGGCAAATTGCTTTCCGCGGGGATATACGGTTTTTCGGGCGTTTTTTCAGCCATACTTCCAACCTCCGTTGAGAGTTTGCAAGCGTTAAGCAGTTTTAATAAAGCCAAGACGGCTGGCGAAAGATACAGAAACCGCAGTCGCGAAGCAAGCGATTTTTGCAGCGGTGAAAAATCACATTTCTGAAAACGTCCAACCCAACACGCAGCAAGCGCTAGAAAATTTGCCTCTTCCCACCTTGACTTTCGCTCGAAAATTGCTATCTTATGTCGGTGTAATTGACGAATATTTAGGAGAGGCTAAGGAATGCTATTACAACTGCGAAAGCTCACAGCGTTATTTTTGATACCGGGAAGCCTATTGATTTCGGGTTGCGCTTCGCTGCAGCAACTGCAAGATACTTTGTTGAATGTGAAAAGGCTGCAATTCAAGCTCGATGGCGTCACGCCGGGCATGTTGGCGGGAATTAATTTGGCGGCGATTGACAGTCCCACGAAAATCAGTGTGCTGGATGGGTTGAAACTCGCCAATGCGTTTCGGCAAAAATCATTGCCCGTTTCGTTGACATTGAATGTGGCGGCGAAAAACCCTAACGATGGCACTGGCGGCAGCACGCAGAAAACCGCCCTGCTCAAGGCACTGGCGTGGACCTTAAAAATTGATGACAAAGAAACCATCACCGGTGACATTCCCAGCCCTGTCGAAATTCCCGGCACCGGGCAAGCGACGGTGATTCCGCTGCAACTCTCGCTGGATCTCTACAAATTTTTCGGCGAACAGGGTTACGACAGCCTCTTGAATCTCGCATTGGCAATTGCCGGGCAAAAAGGCAGCACCTCGCGTCTCACTCTCTCTGCGGTTCCCACAGTTTCGGTGGCCGGCCTCGATTTAAAATATCCCGGACAAATTGATATTGTTGACAAGGCGTTTACGAATCCATAATTGGTACAACCCGGCTGTGGCGCAGCGCGTTTGCCTAAATTGGAAAACTCGTCGCGCCAGCGGGCTTCGCCTTTGCATGAGCTTTTGCTTGACTTTGTGTCGCAAATCAGTTATATTTTCAGATGTTTAATTCATAACGTTTTAATTATGACGTTTTCTAAAAGATCACGCTCCAGTAATCATCGGGCGTGATTTATAGTTTGCTCTGGAGGATTTACCTGAATGCAGCGTAATAATTTGTTGCGTACAATCGTGATTGTACTGGCCATTGCGTGGTC
>CAYUVM010000263.1:0-6655 GCA_964447935.1 uncultured Cytophagia bacterium
GCAGCGCACAGCCACCAAGCACATACTTTCCGCCATCTTGTTTACCGACATGACAGGCTTCAGCCGCAAAATGGGAGAGAGTGAACGGCTCACGCTGAAGCTGTTGCGAGATCACAACCGTATCATGCGTTTTCTGGTTCGCAAACATCACGGCGAAATCATCAAGAGCACCGGCGATGGATTTTTGATGGATTTTGGCAGCGCCGTCGAAGCCGTGCAGTGCGCGCTCGAAGCCCAGGAACGCTTGCAGCGCTACAATCAGGGCAAAGCGGAAGATGAGCACATCGTGGTGCGCATCGGCATCAACCTCGGCGAAGTGCGTGTGGTGGATGAAGATTTGTTTGGCGACGAAGTGAACATCGCGGCGCGCATTCAACCGCTGGCGGAGCCGGGCGGCATTTGCATCACGCGTGAAGTGTATGATCACGTGAAGAGCAAGCTCTCATTTGTGGCTTCGAATATGGGGCCAAAAGAATTGAAGAACATCACCCACAAAGTTGAAGTCTTCAAAATTCTCGTTCCCACCATCGGCCAGGAAGCGATTGAGATTCCGTCGATGAATTTGTCGCTGCTGGCGGCAATGGAAAAGGCCAACCCGAATTTTCTGCGCAAGGAAGCGGCGCCGAGCCAGAAAAATTCGCGCTTGCTTTCCATGTTTAAAAAGAACTCCACTTCGCCCGCCCGTAATCTGAAACCGCAGGTTGGGGCGACGCTGCCCACCGCAACGCTTCCGACCAAGAGCCGGTTGCGCAAAGCCGTGCCGATGTTTTTTCTCTCGCTGTTGCTGCCGACGGCTTGGTTGGTGTCACATGCGCCCGCGAATGGCTGGGTCGCGACCGTCACCGGTGTGGTGCAATCGTTGTCCAACGCCACGTATGCCGGCACAAACGCGTTGCCGGTGAGCGTCACGAAAAAAACGATTGCGGTATTATATTTTGAAAACCGTACGCGTGACCCGCGCGATAATTGGATGAGCATCGGCTTGGCCGATATGCTGATCACGGATTTGGAAAACACGACGCCGCTGCGCGTTTTGGGGCGTACCCGCCTGATCGACACCCTGAAAGAATTGGGCCGCGAAAATGTGCAATCGATGGATATGACGCTGGCGCGCTCGGTCGCGCAAAAAGCCAATGCCGATCTGATGTTGCTCGGCGCCGTCACGCGCGACGGCGATAAGCTGCGCATCGACGCGCAACTTTACGATGTGCGCAAAGGCGAAATGCTGATGGCCGAAAAAGCGCAGGGCGAAAGCGTTTTGAATCTGGTTGATGATTTGACCCACCGTTTGAAGAAACAAATGTTGCCTGTCATGCAGGCGATGCTGTAAACCCGGCAAATTTTTTTGAACACGGATGACACGGCTAACCCGGATAACGCAAAATAGGAAATCCGCGCGATTCGCTTCATCCGTTTTTTATTAAAAGCGGAGCCGGCCCTCGGGAGGAAAATGTTTTCATGCACTGCCCCCATTGTCATTCCGAAAATCCGGTCGAGTTCACCCATTGCGGAGAATGTGGCGTGTCTTTGTTTTTGGCCGTGTTGAAAGAGATCGACAATCAAGATGGCGCTCTCGGCGCCATCAAATCGCATTATATTTTTACGACCGGCGCCACCATTGGCCGCCATCGCGACAATACCGTTATCCTCCGCGATCCCTCGCTCTCGCGTTTTCATGCCCGCATTGATTATCAAAACGACAAATTTTTTATTCAAGATTTGAGCAGCAGCAACGGCGTTTTGGTTAATGACGCGAAAGTGCGCCGCCGCGAGATTAAAGATTTCGACCGCATCACGCTCGGCGAAACCACGTTGCTGTTTCGCGCTGGCGAACCGGCCACGACCATCGCGCCGGCGCTGCTGCAAACGCAGGACGATTTTCTCGCCGCGGTCAACGGCATGAGCCAGCGCGCGCAAAATGCGGCCTTCTCCAATGAAGTGTTGGAGATTGCGGCGCGCTTTGCCATTAAAATTACCCGCGCCGAACGCGCCGTGATTTTTTTGTACGACAACAATCGCCAGTTGCAACCCGCGGTTTTTCACAATGTCACCAACAGTGATGTGCAGCACGACGAATTTGAAGTGAGCCGCTCCGCTTTGGCCGAAGCCGAAGACACCGGCGAGATGATCATTTGCGAGTCCTGCCTGGATAATCCGCGTTATCAATCAAATCAGAGCATCCAAACCCTGCGGCTCAACACGATTTTGTGTTTGCCGCTGAAATCGCCGCATCCGGCGGAGCCGACGACGATTGCCGACACCAGCGCGCCCGCGACCAAGGGCATGATGTTTGGCGTGCTGTATTTGGATAGCCGCCGGGTTTTGCAAGGCATGCCGCAGCATCGCCGCACCATGTTGCAAGTGCTCGCCGATCAGATGGCGCTGACGATTGAGAATGCGTTGCTGCAAAAAGAGATGCGCGAAAAACGGCAAATGGGCAAACAACTGCACGCCGCCAAAGCCATGCAGCAGCGGCTGTTTCCGCCGCCGACTTTTTCGCAGGCGCAATTTGACATGGCCTATCATTACGCCCCGGCGCAGCAAATCGGCGGCGATTATGTCGCGTTTCAGCCGTTGAGCGACTCGCGTTTTCTTTTTGCGATTGGCGACGTAGTGGGTAAAGGTTTGCCGGCGGGGTTGGTGGTGATGACGGTGCACGGCGGCCTGTACTCGGAAATTGCGCATCACACCGATTTGCTGAAACTCGTGCGCAATCTCGACCGCTTGATTTATGAATACGCGCAGAGCAAAGTGTTTGTCACTTTCTTCGCGTGCATTCTCGATACCGACACGATGCAACTCGAATACCTCGGCGCCGGCCATAATCCACCGTTGCTGTACAGCCGCGCGGCAAATAAATGGCATGAGTTGGCTTCTGCCGGCGTGCCCCTTGGCGTCGCGCCCGATGCCGAACGCCGTGTTGAATCGATCCCCCTCGAGCGCGGTGATTTGCTGACGCTTTACACCGACGGCCTCACCGAAACCCGCGATGCGGCCAAAAAACAATTTGGTAAAGACGGCTTGAAAAAAGTTTTAGGCCACTGGCTGCTTTCTCCTGAAGATCAAAAGAGTCTCCCCGACCTCCTGAACGCAATCCTTGCGCGTGCACAACATTTCTCCAACTACCAACCATTTGAAGATGACACCACGCTGTTGGCCGTAGCGGTGAAGTAAACCGTAGCCCAGACAACCTGTCTGGGAATCTTGGGGGGAAATCAAACGTCCAATCTTTCTTTTCGCAAATCTTCTTATTTCCTCCCTATCAAAATCCCTTGCTTCTGAAGCAAAATTTTCGCTATTTCGTTTATCTGTATTATCAGGGAACTTGCGCCCGCATCATTGATCAATTCAGTCCGTTGGCGTTTTCGATTGCATCATTGACCGGTCATTTCAAGTGACCGGCCAATAATTGCTGAAAATCTTTGAAGGGTGGTTAAAATGAACTTTACCTCCGTGACTTCCAAACGTCTCTTTTCTTCCCTCCTTTTATCCTTTTCTCTCGGCGCAATGGTTTTGGCCGCTACGCAGGAGAAATCACAACCAGAAAAGCGCTGGGTGAGACTACAAGTGATTGAGGTCGCCAGAAAACCTCTGGCCGACAGCATTTTGGCGCAAGTGCAACAGGGAACGTCTTTTCAAAAACTGGCACGCAAGCATTCACTTCATGCTTCGGCAAAGGAAGGCGGCGAGATTGGTTGGGCAGCGCTTGATAGCGTGGACAGCGACTCCAAAACCGTGATGGCCTCCTTGCCTATCGGTCGAACTTCTACCATTTTGCAAAAGGGAAAGCGCTTTTTTATTTATTACAAATTGAATGAACTGATGGAGAGCGATTATTTGAAATTGAATGGACACATGTCAGATGCTTTTCTCTCAGTGCGCCAGATGGCCCCTTCCAGCATACCGCTTATTCCCAGCATATTGTCTAATGTGAAATTGCAAGAATTTGGCTATCGAGGCGATGCCTATTTAGGGTTGGGCAAGTATCCCCGTGCCATGGCGTATTATGATAGTGCGCTGGTTCTCGCACGAGAAATTGGCGATCATAGCAGTGAGGCACATCATTTAAACAATCTGGGCAACGTTTATCATTCTTTGGCCCAGTATCGCCAAGCCATTGCGTATTATGACAGTGCACTGATTCTCGCACAAATACTTGGAGACCGAAGCAGCGAAGGACGTCATTTAGGCAATCTGGGCGGCGCCCATCGCTCGTTGGCTCAATATACCCAAGCCATTGCTTATTATGACAGTGCGTTGGCAATCGCACGAGAATTTGGCGACCGCAGCGGTGAAGGGCGTCGATTAGGCAATTTAGCCATAGTTTATGGTTCATTGGGCCAATATCCCCGTGCCATAGCCTATTTTGACAGTGCGCTGGTTATCGCACGAGAAATGGGCAACCGAAACGAAGAAGGAATATGGTTAGGCAATCTCGGCATTGTACATTCTTCGTTGGGTCAATATCACCAAGCTATTGCGTATGCGAATTCGGCTCTTAGTATTGCAAATGACATCGAAACTATGGAGGGTATTTGGCATTGGTGTTGGTCTCTTGCTAAGTCTCACGCAAAAATGCCTGAATCGAAAAATTATGAAGTCATCAATTTCTACCATAGCGCCATTAGTGCTTTGGAAAATATTACTGCACAGCTTGTTAAAGATGTGCACAAACTTTCCTTCCTAGAAGACAAACAGAAGCTTTATGCTGATTATATCAGCTATCTGATGGTCCAACCCGAATCTCAGCATCATGAAAAGGCGTTGGAGATATCTGAGGCCTCGCGCACCAGGGCTTTGAAAGATTTATTGCAAGGGCAACGCATCCAAACGCCTTTTACGGTGGAAAAACGAATTGCCGCTACTAAACGGACCGAAGAGCTTTTTGCATCTCATGCTACTGGTCAAATCGGTCCTTCTTCTGTCAGTGATTTAACGCGAGCTGGCGCAGAGGAACGATTGGATGATTGGGCTAAACAAATCTCAATTCCACCGGATACGCTGGGCAGCACAGAAGGCGCTCCATCAATTCGCATGCGAGAAATCCAGGCCGAAGCTCGAAGTGCCACGTTGTTAGAATATCACGTGCTTGATAGTTGCATTGCTATTTGGGTCATCAATGAAACGGGGAAAGTGTTTGGCTTCAAACAGAATATGCCAAAAGCAAAACTGGAGGCCCTCATCGACTCGGCCCGCAAAGCGCTTGGCGTCGAAAGCTTGACTTTCCGCAACGTGAAACCCGTATCAACGAGTAAAAAGTCGCAGGCTGCGCAATACCGGACTGTTTTTCAGACACTGGATTCGTTGCTCATTCAACCAGTGGCGCGCTATTTACCAAAGGATAGCAGTCGGCAGCTTATGATTCTGCCTCATGATATCTTGTTTCTACTGCCTTTTGCTTGTTTGATGAACAATAACGGCCAGTATCTGACTCAGCGCTACACTTTTTCTACCGCACCGTCTATTGGTTTGCTCAAATTCACTCGCGGCAGGATTCGCGAACAACAGGATCGCGAAAAGCCCAAGCTGCTGCTCATGGGCAATCCCAAGATGCCAGATCCTGAAATGTGGTCACAACTTCTTGGTGCAGAGCAAGAAGTGAAGCTCATCGCCAAGCTTGTGAATCAGAAAAAGGGCGCGGGATTTCAAGCGCCTGGCGCATTGCCGCTGCAAGCGTTGCCTTTGACCAATGCGCAAGCCACTGAAGCTGAGTTTCGCGAGATTGTGAGCATTCAAAATTATCTGCATCTTGCCACCCATGGCTATGTGGTCAGCGATGCGCTGCGTTGCGGACTGATCTTGGCTAAAACCGGCACGACAATGGAAACCGACGGCATCCTCACCACTGCCGAAATCTTTGGCCTGCCGCTGAACGCCGAGCTGGTCGTGCTCAGCGCTTGCCAAACCGGACTTGGCCAAATCTCCAGCGATGGCGTGGCGGGACTGAGCCGCGCGTTTTTGTATGCCGGCGCCGCCAGTCTCATCGTCAGTCTTTGGCAAGTTCCTGATGCCGCCACTCAACATCTGATGGTCAAATTTTATGAAGAATTGGCGTGCGATGGCAACAAAGCCCGCGCACTGCAAGCAGCACAATTACATACGATGAAAACATATCCGCATCCGCGCGATTGGGCGGCGTTTGTGTTGGTGGGACAACCGAAGTAAAACAACCAATTGAGGTTACTTTTCTATACCATTTTCATACCGTCACCCCGCGAATCACCCGATCCCATTCGAATCCCGGGCCGATGTCGAATTTGTCGTTGCGGAAATTCACGTGGCTCACAATGCCGCGAAATTGCGGAATGTCCGTGCGGGTTTCATAACGCGAAGCCGGCGGCAGAAAACGGCGCGGGATATTGAAGCGGCCAGTGAGATAGCGCAGCAGTGAAACCAAACTCGTATACTGCGCGTCGGTGAAGCTGGCGTAATAATTGAAGCCACGATACGAAGCTTTGCGATAATACATCGCCTCGTTGAGATTGCAGTAACTGTCTTTCGCGGTTGTGGTGATGAGAGACTGGCCCTGTTGTGTTAGCGGCCCGATATTCGAAATCTCAATGCCCACGGAACTGCGGCTCATCGCCGTGTTGCCGCCCACCGCGGTCGGGCCGAGATGATAGGCCCAATAACGCGAGTCGAACAAATTATAAAT
>CAYUVM010000264.1:0-6648 GCA_964447935.1 uncultured Cytophagia bacterium
CGCGCGATTTCGACGGCGTGGTCAACAGTTATTTTTGGGATTTTGGCGACGGCACCACGGGCGGCGGTGCGACGCCCACCAAAGCTTACACGCGCGCCGGAACCTATCGCGTCGTGCTCACGGTCACGGGTGATCAAGTCGGTGATTGCGATAACTCCGACACCGATGATGTTATCATCACGGTGCATGAAGCGCCGGTGGCACAATTCACCAGCGTCGATGCGGCGCCGGTGCGGCAAGCGGTGTCGTTCGACGCTTCGGCCTCGACGGGTCCAGCCGCCGCGAGCGTTAGCGGGAAGATTACGGCTTACGAGTGGAATTTTGGAGACGGCACAAACGGTACCGGAAAAATTACGACACATGCGTATGAACGCGCCGGGAAATTCATTGCGGTGCTGACGATTAAAACGGACGCGCAAACTTCTTGCAATTCCGCCACGGCCCAGCGGATGATCGCCATCAATGCCGCGCCGGTCGCGAACGCCGGCGCCGATCAGCTTGTTGGCGTGAATCAAACCGTGTGGTTCGACGGTTCTGCGTCAAAAGATGCGGACGGTTCGGTGACGACGTTTCAATGGAATTTTGGTGACGGCCAAAACGCTCATGGCGCGCAAGTGTGGCATCAATTTCAAAAGAGCGGCCGCTTTCCGGTCGTCTTGAAAGTAACCGATGAAACCACTCTCAGCAACAATGCGGATACCGACACCGCATACGTCACCGTTAATATTGCGCCACAAGCGCGCATTACAGCAAAAACGCAAGCCTGTGTTGGCGAAACGGTTTCATTCAGTGGCGCAAATTCATCAGATGCGGATGGCAAGATTGCTGCATATCGTTGGGATTTCGGCGATGGCAACTCCGCCGAAGGCACGCAGGTTTCGCATGTTTACAACAAGCTCGGGCTTTATCACGTCACGTTGACGGTGGATGACGGCACTTCGACTTCGAACAGCAAAACGGATTTTACGGCCAAGCTGCTCATCAATCAGCCACCGCAGGCGCGCGCCGGTGAGGATAAAATTGTTTGTCCCGGTGCGGAAGTGGCGTTCGAGGCCACGGCTTCGCTGGATCAAGACGGTCAGATTAAAACCTATAAATGGAATTTGGGTGACGGCGTCGAGAAGGAAGGAAAAATCATCAACCACGTTTATCAAAAATCTGGAACCTATAAAGCTATTTTAACGGTTTTTGATGACACGAAAACGAATTGCGCGGCGCATGCGGACACCGCCATTATTACCGTTAATGCGACCCCAATCGCCAACGCCGGCGCGGATCGTGAGGCCTTTGTCGGCGGTGCGCATGATGCGGTTTTGTTTGACGGCACAGCCTCCTCCGATCCCGACGGCGATCCGCTGACGTACTCGTGGGATTTCGGCGATGGCGCCACCGAACCCGGCGCGAAGGTGTTTCATACTTTTGTGAAGCCCGGCAAGTATGTCGCGCGTTTGAAAGTTACCGATAGTAGAGGAGCCGCTTGCAGTGCGGCGATGGACGAATTGGTGGTCGAGGTGAAAGAACGGGTAGGAAGTGTTAGTGTAAAGAAGGATTAGCTTTTTTTTCTGAATGCTTCAACTTTCACTGACTTGAACAAACATAGCCAATATATGATCTACGATGCAATCATTATCGGCGCTGGCCATAACGGATTAGTTACCGCGGCGTATTTGGCAAAAGCTGGGCATCGTGTGCTGCTATTGGAGCGACGTGACACGCTCGGCGGCGCGGCAGCCACGGAAGAGGTTTTTCCCGGTTTCAAATTCAACACCGGCACGCATGATGCCGGTTTATTTCGGCAGGAGATCATCGACGCGTTGCGCTTGCAAAAACACGGACTCGAATTCATCGAGAGTCCGGTCGCGGTGTTTGCGCCGCAGCCGGATGGCACTTCCCTCACGCTTTGGCGCGATCAGGAAAAAAACATTGGCGAAATCGCCAAACTCTCCAAAGCCGATGCGGAAAAATTCCCGGCATTTGTTCGGCTCGTCAGCAAATTAGCCGAAACCCTAAACAGCATCATGTTGCTGACGCCACCGCGCATTACACAAAACAACTTGGAAGATTTGCTGTCGTGGGCTAACGCCGGATGGAAACTCAAGCGTTCCGGCAAGCATGAAATGATGGAGTTTCTGCGCGTATTGCCGATGACGGCTGTCGAATTTCTCAACGAATGGTTTGAACACGAGGCCCTAAAAGCAGTGTTCGGCGCGGCGGGCGTGGCCGGCAGCATGCAAGGCCCGCAGGCTTCCGGTACGGCGTTTATGCTGTTGTATCATTATCTCGGCGCCGCCAATGGCGGCTTCAGATCGAGCCGGTTTGTGAAAGGCGGCAGCGGCCAACTTTCCGCCGCGCTCGCGAGTGCCGCACGCGAACACGGTGCGGAAATTCGCACCGGCGCGGAAGTAATGCAAATCAAACTTAGCGACGGCAAAGCGACGGGTGTGCAATTAAAAGGTGGCGAGGAAATTTCGGCCCGCACCGTCATTTCAAATGCCGATCCGCGCCGGACGTTTTTCGAGTTCGTCGGGGCGCCGAATCTCGGACCGACCTTCGTACGGCGCGTCCGCAACATCCGGTATCGTGGCACAACGGCGAAAGTCAATTTGGCGCTAAGTGATTTACCGCGTTTTAGAAATGCCGAAGCGCATTTGAGCGGCCACATTCTCATTTGCCCGAATTTGGAATATCTCGAACGCGCTTACGATGATGCAAAGTACGGGCGTTATTCACAGCAGCCTTATCTCGATATCGTGATTCCGACCGTGCTGGATTCAGCCCTCGCGCCGGCGGGAAAACACGTGATGTCGATCACGATGCAATACGCGCCGTACAACTTGCGCGAGAGCAACTGGAATGAGCAGCGCGAGCAGTTGGGTGATCACATTATTAATACGCTTGCAGCGTATGCGCCGAATATCAAAGAGATTATTTTGCACCGCCAAGTTATCACGCCGTTGGATTGGGAACGCGATTACGGCCTCACCGAAGGCGGCGAGTTTCACGGGCAGATGGGACTCGACCAAATGTTATTCATGCGCCCGGTCGCCGGTTACGGCCAGTATCGCACGCCGATTGCGCATTTGTATCTGTGCGGCGCCGGAACGCATCCGGGCGGTGGCGTCACTGGCGCACCCGGCTATAATGCGGCGCAGGAAGTATTGAAGGATTTGAAGAAATAAAAATTATGCATTGCAAATCTTCAATTTAAGATTTAACATATTGGCGTGGATACCAAAAGTGATCAAGCCGCTGCGTCATTGAATAACGCCGATATTCTAGCGCAACTTATCGGTGACAAACGTCCAACCTTTTGGCTCGGCCATTATTCTGAAAACGAGGTTTTACACTTATTGGCAAAATTTGATATTCTCCCCGTGCTCAAAGCCAAAGGCTGCGACCATCCCCTCATCATCATCGAACCACTTGAGGCGTTTGAACAAGCCTTAAAAATTTTCAATTCCACGGTAACCACCGAAAATTTATTTGTTGAATTGCGTTTACGTGAAACGTCTTTTTCACACCCCAATCTCCTCGGCGCGCCGCAACCCATGTTAAAAATTGACTGGCTGATGCTGCAAAACCCGGCAGCGGTTTTCAGTGCCGAACAGCCGGCGCTGCCGGGTCAACGCCATCCCGGCTTGGGTCTTGCCAAGCGGACATTGCAACTGCTCGTGTATTTAGCCCAACGAGATCAGCTTACCGGAGTTTTAAATTTTCCTCAATTCTTCCATAACGCCTATTTTTATTTGGAGCATTTCCGGTATTGCAATCCGGAACTTAAAGGCCTCGTGCTGGCGTTGCGGCGGGATTTATGCTTTTTGTCTTTGGCGGAGCTGTCGTGGGCCATTTACCTCGGTTGTATATTTGATGAGGCAGCAGGAAAAGTTTGTGAATGGCAAGCCGAGGCATTGGTTTTACCGCTGGAAGAGACCGTCAGCCAATGTTTTTCCTCGCCGGAGTATGAGCAAATAGTGTTCACGACCATGGCCGTCAAAAAATTCGTTTTGCAGAAAGAAAAATTTCAATTATTATATGCCGCGCAACCCGGTGTAAGCTAAAATCGTTACTCTCACGGAGACAGGAAATGATCGCGCAATCAGTTTACGAACTTTTGAGCCAAATCAGCGCCGCCAATCCCGATAAAGTGGCCTATCGCCACAAAACTGGCGGCCTCTGGAAGACAGTCACCTGGCGTGAACAGGTGGAAATTTGCAAAAAGATTTCCAAAAGTTTATTGGCGTTGGGCGTGAAAAAAGGCGACCGCGTCAATATTCTTAGTACGACACGCTTGGAATGGGTGCAATGCGATTTTGGCATTGTGAATTGTGGCGCGGCCACGGTTGGAATTTATCCCACCAACCTTCCCCCCGATTGCGCTTACATCATTAATCACTGCGAGGCCGAAATTATTTTTGTTGAAAACCAAGATCAACTCAACAAAGTTTTGCAGACGCGACAAGAAACGCCGAAGTTGCGGCAGATCATTATTTTCGATGGTGCAACCAATGGCGACACGGGGGTGCTCAGCTTCGCGGACTTTTTGCGCCAAGGCGAAAATATTCCAGAGGCCGAATTTACCGCTCGCGCCCAATCCTGCCGCTTCGATGATCTCGCGGGGCTGGTTTATACTTCCGGCACCACCGGCGTGCCCAAAGGCGTGATGCTGACGCATGAAAACATGCTCTTTGTTTCGGAATCAGCCGCGCAGTGCCTTTTGTTGAAACCGACATTTGAGACATTGCTCTTTCTTCCCCTGGCGCATGTGTTTGCGCGTCTCATCGTTTACTTTTGCCTGACCCGGGGCGTCACTATTGCTTTTGCCGAAGGCATCGAGCAAGTCGCGGAAAATCTCAAAGAAGTGCGGCCGGATTTCATTTGCAGCGTGCCGCGAATTTTTGAAAAAATTTATGCCAAAATCACGGCGAGCGCGCAGGATGCCGGCGGGGTCAAAAAGAAAATATTCGATTGGGCCTTGCAGGTCGGTTACGCGGCGAGCCGCCATCAGCAAAACCGGCAGCCGCTGCCCGGTTTTTTGCAATTCAAACACAAACTTGCCAATAAGCTGGTGCTGCACAAAATTCAAGCCGCGTTTGGCGGGCGGCTGATGTGGGCGGTGTCCGGCGCAGCGCCGCTGAACAAAAGTATTGCTGAATTTTTTCACGCCTGCGGGGTTCTCATTCTGGAGGGAATTGGAATGACCGAGAACACCTCGTTTACCAATGTCAACCGCTACGACCACAATAAATTTGGCACGGTGGGGCCTGTTGGCCCCGGTATTGAAATGAAACTCGCCCCGGATGGGGAAGTTTTGTATCGCAGTAAAGGGAATATGAAAGGTTATTTCAAAAATCCTGAAGCGACGGCCGAGGCGATTGACCCAAACGGCTGGCTTTATACCGGCGACATTGGTGAAATTGACCGCGACGGCTTTTTAAAAATCACGGATCGCAAAAAGGAACTGATCATCACCTCGGGCGGAAAAAACATCGCGCCGCAACGGATCGAGCGTATTTTACGAACCTCGCGCTTTATCAGCCAAGCCATGGCCTACGGTGATCGTAAAAAATACGTAACCGCATTGGTGACGCTCAATCGCGAATATGTTGAGCCTTGGGCCAAGGCCAATGGCATTACGTTCAAGCGTTTTGAGGAATTGGCCGAACATCCGCAAATCAAACAATTAATCATGGAGGAGGTCAAAGCGAAAAACGTCGAATTGGCCTCGTTTGAATCGGTGAAAAAAGTTGAGATTGTACCGCAGGATTTCTCGATTGGCGGCGGCGAGTTAACCCCGACTTTAAAACTCCGCCGCAAGGTGGTGACGGATAAATATCAGGAGATCATTGATGGGATGTATGGAAGAGAAGAATAGTTTCTTAAAATTCGGAATTTCTTTCTCAGAAATGCGAAAGGGCTGATAAAATTTGCGCACACGTTTGCACTAAGCTTTTGATTTTTGGTTCAATGGTTTCCACTTTTTTGGGCACGAAACTTGTAAAAGAAAGGAGCGCAGCCACAAATTAACAAGCAAATAGAACTCCCATGCTCATGGCTCGGCACCGAGTTGAGCCATAGCTACCTCCGCGTCGAAGGCACAGGCCACCACGTTACTCCCCCGGTGGCCTGTGTTACTTTGGTTCGAAAAAAATAACCGGCCATGACATGACAGCATAGCCGGTTAGAAGTTTAAAACACGAATTTAATTTTTAGCCACGCCTCAATTGACGCGTTCCAAATATTTCCCCGATCGTGTATCAATTTTAATCTTGTCGCCTTCTTTGATGAAAAGCGGCACCTGAATTTTGGCGCCGGTTTCGATCACAGCATTTTTCATCACACCGGTGGCGGTGTCGCCTTTCACTGCGGGCTCAGCTTCGGTAATAACAAACTCAATGAAAAACGGCAATTCGGCAGAAATGGCGCTCCCCTCATGAAACATGATGTGGCACATGTTGCCTTCTTTGAGAAACCGCGTTTGGTCGCCGAGCAGCGCCGCGGAGATGAACGTCTGCTCATAATTTTCCGAATCCATAAAATAGAGATTGCCGTCGGCTTCATAGAGATATTGCATATCTTTCATGTCGAGACGGACTTCTTCGATCTTATCAGTCATTCGAAAGGTATGCTCGACGACGCGGCCGGATTTGG
>CAYUVM010000265.1:0-6629 GCA_964447935.1 uncultured Cytophagia bacterium
GTTTGTCGCGATTGCGGGCCGACGTGATACCGAAGTTTTATCCCAAACGCAGCTTCATCCGGCGCATCGATTTCGGCTTTTCTTCCGCGCAAATCAAAGATAAGCCGAGTGCTCAGTATGAAACTTATAACGGCCTCTCTTTGCGATTTATTCTGCGACAGAGCGCGAATTTTACGCTCGGCGCCAATTATTCCACTGAGATTTATGAAAAAAAGAAATACGACACAAACGGTTGGAACTTCTCCGGTTCCAGTCAACTGACCAAACAATTCTTTTTTTTTTTTTTTTATCGGCACGGTGAGCTTATCCGTTTTACCACTGATTCGGCTAGAGTGGACTCTTCATATCAAGGCAAAGGAAAAATCGCCTCTGCCGAAATTACTTATCAACCTTCGGACAAGTTGAACTTGAATCTTAGTTTAAGATACTCGGACCTATTTAGCGAAGCAAATTCGGAAAAGGCATTTGATGCAACAATTATAAGAAGTCGATTAACTTATCAATTGAACCGTTATCTCTTCTTGCGTGCCATTACTGAGCTTAATAATACTGAGATATTTGATAAGCCACGTTTAATCAACCGAATGAAAACCGATTTTCTCGCTTCGTTCACTTATATTCCGGGAACCGTGCTGCACTTTGGCTACGGCTCGATTTACGAAAAAAACGTTTTGCCGAACGACGACGGTTTTGCCGAAACCCGACGAGGCTTTTTTGCCAAGGCCTCGTATTTGTGGCGGCTGTAGATTAAAAACTATCGGAAGAATATGAGCCTTAGTAGACTGGCCACCCCTGCCAAACTCCTCGCCCATCTCGTTCGTGATGTCGATTTTCGCAACGAGCGTGATCCGAAATTTGTTGTGGGCGCGTACGGCGCGAAAGGCGCGCATTTGCTTTACTTTCGCCCGGGCGACACGCAACAGCAGGCGCGGATTATCAAGCCCTGCGCGCAATTTCCGGCAAAAGCGCCGGGGCGGGCGTTGTGGTCGCTCGCGCACACGGGCGACGGGATCGTGCATTTAATTGCCTCCGGCAGCGACGAGGTACAGGCGTATCGCTATTATCTTGATGATGATCGTCTCGAAGAATTTCCCTTCACCATTCCGTATGATCGCGACGCGGATACCGGCTCGAAGTTTAAACACTTTTATGCGATCCGGCTTTGCTCCTCCCCGTTTCAAAATTATTTGTACGGTGGCGGCTATCCGGATTGCCGGCTGTATGCGTGGGATCGCGCCACCGGACAATTTTTCGATCACGGTAAAATGGATGAAACGGAAAATTATTTAATGTGGCCGTGTGCGCAATTTGAAAATAAAATTTACAGCGGAATTGGCGCACATGCTAAATTGGTGGAGTACGATTTACAAACGCAAGAAAAACGTCCGCTTTTGCCCGCCGGTTATTTGGGCAAAGAATTTCTCGTGCAACTCACGCGCTGGCAGGATAAACTCGTCGGTGTGCTTTTCCCTCATCCAAAACTTTTGATTTTTGATACACTCACCCAACAGGTGAAGCGCATTATTGATATTCCCGATGAGGAAGATTTGTATCGCATCGATCAAAACAATTTGATTATGCTTGATGACGAAATTTATTTGGGCGGCCTCGTTTCCGACAATCTTTATCGCGCCAATTTGCAGACCGGGCGGCTTGAAAAAATCGCTGCCGGTGTCGGCGGCCCGTTTGGAATAACGGAAAACCGCTTTCTCTGGTGCCACAGCGCAATTGATCGGATTACCCAGTTTGATCTTGAAACGCGGCGCGTGATCGAACGCTATCCGTGCAGTTATGACGGCGACGGCATGGGCATTTTTGCGCTGGCGCTCGGGCCGGACGAAAAGACGCTGTACGGTGGCTCTTTTATTACGCAAAGTTTTTTTAAATTTGAACCGGTTAAAAACACAAGCCACGAATTTGGACAGGTTTTGAATCTCCCCGGCCAGGTGAATAGTTTACAAGCGTGGCGCGAGAAAATTTTCATTGGCCATTACATTCATGCGACCGTCACGGAATACGACACGACAAAGCCGTGGAATCCTCTTGATGAAAAACAGCCCAATCCGCGCCGTCTCTTCAGCTTGCTGGACGAGAGCCAGGACCGCATTTGGGATATGAAGCTCGCGAGTGATGATTGTATTTATCTTGCCTGTAGCTCAACGTACGGCAAGCTAAGTGGCGGATTGGTGCGTTTCAATCCGCAGACTTACGAGCATCACGTCTTTCACGATTTGATGCCGGAGCAAACGCTGTGGTGTCTGGAAACGCGCGTTCCCGGCAAAGTCATCATTGGTAGTTGGATTTATGGCGGGCTCGGCCAAAAGCCAGCAACAACCGAAGGCCGGTTGGGAATTTTTGATATTGCGACTGAGCGAATGGTACATCTGATTACGCCGGTGCCGCAGGCCAAAAATGTGACGGCGATTACATTGCAGCAGAACGCTATCATCGGCGCCGCCGACGGCGCGTTGTTCATTTATGATTTGATGAAAAACGAAATTATTTTTTGCCACGAGCACGGCTGGGGTGACACCGCCTGCTTATGTACGAGCCGTGATGGCTGGGTTTATGGCATCGCTCAACGCGCCCTCTACCGGTTCGAGCCATCGCAACAATTATTTGAAAAGATCAGCGATTTTCGTTGCGACGGTTTTGTAGACAAAATCATCGAAGATAAAAACGGCGGGCTTTATATTTCAAGTATGACGGAGATTTATCGGCTGGAAAGATAAGCGCTGCTTTTTAGTATTCTTTTATAGAAAACGTTGTGTCATCGGCAAAAGCAACGTTTCAGCCATCCGAGTTTTTTCCAATCTACATTCACCAGATTCTGTAAAAAATCTTTCTTTCCCCACTAAATATTTTCCCGCCTTTTTCGTATTAAAAGATGAAATAGATGAGTAGGAATTAGACAGAGAGTACCGATGAGGTTAAATTGAACCTTTCCTCGCAGAGATTTGCCGAAACTGTTGAACAACATCAACAGTCACTGGTCCGGCTTGCGATTCGTCTCGTTGGCAATGTCGAGGACGCCAAAGACCTCGCGCAAACGGCCTTCGCCCGTTTATGGCTAAATCGAGATCATCTTGATCCCACGCGAGAAGTGTTTTATTATTTACGCCAAATTTTGGTCAATCTTTGTCTCGATCATCTCCGCCAACAGCGTCGCCAAGGAATAGAGATCGCTTTTATAGAAGAAGACTTTTCCAGTGCACTCGCTAATCCCCTGCAGCAATTGGAAACGCAGGAAGTGCATCAAGAATTGTTACGCTGCATCGAATTTTTAAAGCCGAAGCAAAAAGCCACCCTCATTTTGCGTGATGTCGAAGGCTATTCCGTCGAGGAAACTGCGGAAATACTTGCCTGTACGCAAAATAATGTTTTGTGTAATTTACACCTGGCCCGCGAAAATGTGCGCCGGAAAATGCAACGCTGGTTAGTAAACGCCTGATAATGCCATGAAAAACGCTTGTCATAATTTAGAATTTTTGCTTTCCGCATTTGCCAACCATGACCTGGCGGCCAGTTCACGCGAGAACGTTGTGGCTCATCTCGCCAACTGCACAGCGTGCCGGCAAAAAGTCGAGGAATATCGTGCCATTAAAAATCATTTGTCCACCGTGCCAACTTTGGTGTTGCCCGAGAATTTTTTTGCTGATTTTCAGCAAGGGATAATGGAACGAATTACGCGCCAAGCGCCTCAGCAGAATCAGCAACTGGGAATCATGGCTTTTCTCTACGTGCTTTATCGCCGGCATCGTTTATTGGTTTCTGCAGTATCGCTCATTCTATTGCTCGCTATTCCCAAGTGGTTAACGCATCAACACCGACCGCCAGCCGCGCAGCGCATGCCGCTGGCGCAAATGCTGGAAAAGCGGGATTGGACAAATTTGTACTACGCCATGCTCGACGGTGATTCCCGCATGCGCCTGCTCAATGAACCAGTTCCGGTTAATCTGGTACGCTCGGCATTCAATGAGTTAATGAACGCGCAACGCGAAAATCCCAGATTCCGGGCCGGTTTGCAGCAGGTTTTGTCGAAAATTAAAACCCCTGCCGGAAACTCTTTTCGCTTAAGCCATTCGGCGCAGATTCTGGGCAAAATCAGTGCAACGGGCTTTGAGCCGGCAACGCGTTCGGCGCGAATTGTCTGGAACCCGGAAAGTGTCCTTTTGACGTCGGCACAGATTGTGGCCGGCCAAACCATAACCCTGCGTGAGTTATTTTTACCCAATCTTGAAGTGAATAAACTATGAAGTCGTTGCGTTTTTTTATTGCCATTGCCGCCGGGGTTGTTACTCTAACCGGCTGTTTACTGCCGGAAACCGTGGAGAATCATATCCGGTATATTGATCAAAATGCGCCGCCGCAAATCACGGTGATTTGGCGAAACATTTCCAGCGATGCAAAAAATGATAAGGAACTGCAAGAAGATTTTGCCGAGCTGGTCAAAGAGGTGGATAGCACCAATACGGACGTTTTTGTGGGATTCAAGAAAGACCTGATTATCCGAGAGCGGCAGGTCTATATTGCAGACGGGAAATTAAATGTGCGCATTTCAGGCATTTCCCCAACCGGCCAATTCGAGGATCTCGCCTCCAACGGCGAACGCATGCTCGTTCTCGATATGGAAGAAGCCGGGAGGGTTGAAACGAACGGCACACTTTTAAAGACGGAGGAAAATTATATCATTGTTTGGCCGGAAAGCATGAAAGAAATTTCATGGATCAACCGGCTTATCCCCGGGGAATCGAACGAAGACCTGAAACGCTGGGAACAAAATCGTCCTACACTCATCAAAATGTTTGAAGCTTATCAGCAACAAAGAAGAGTAAAATAAAGCGGCGCATTATTTCAAATTTTCAGCTTGTTAAATTATCTTCTGCTGCACCACCAGCCCCGTACGGCTAAATAAAAACGTCCTTATGCTCACACTACGTCGCGGCGTGAGCATAAGGACGTTGCCAAAATTTTACCGAAAAATTTCGGCTAATTGCTCTTTTCCAGCGCTTCGGCTTTGGCGAAAGCTTCTTTAGCTTTATCGGCGTCACCGGTGCGCATATAACCCACACCAAGATTATGCCAGGCGCTGCCCTGTTCAGGCTTTACCTCTACCGCTTTCTGCAAGAAAGGCATCGCAGCTTTGAACTGCGCGTTGGAAGCTTGTTTGAGTGAATCGATTCGAACGGTATTGGGTTTCTTTTTCGCAGTCATCGCGGCATCTTCCAACTCGCGCGATTTTTTATCCAGGCGCTCGCCGATTTTTAGATAGCTGAGGCCGACGTTGTAATTGACTTCAAAATCTTCCGGATTAGCCTTCAAAACTTCCGTCAACTGGCTAATGGCATTGGGATAATCATCGCGCATCAAATAAAGCCGGCCCAAATTAAACAACAAATCTTTGTTTCCCGGGCTCATGACCAAAGCATCCTGATAAGTCTTCAAGGCTTCATCGCCCTTGCCCATGACATCATAAGTGATGCCCAACTCACCAATGATGCGCGGCTTGGCAGAATCCGGCGCGACCGCAATGGCTTTTTGCAAATACTCCACCGTACGGTCATATTCTTTACGCTGGCTTACCAAGCTGGCCATCGTGACGTAAGTTTCATAATCATCCGGTTTAACCGTGAGCAACTGCTGATATACTCGCATGACTGCATCGAGGCTATCCATGCGCAGATACACAAACGCCAGGTTGCGATAAGAGTCAAGATTACTCGGTTCAAACAACCGGGCATTCATAAAACCTTTGAGCGCCTCGGGATAATTTCCATCATTGGCCGCCTTCACACCGCCATTAAAACTTTCGGCAAAATATTTTTGCCGGAGCGCCATAATTTCTTTCTCATATTTTTTGGACTTCGCCAGGCTCACATCAAACTCACGAATCATTTCGGCCAGACGCCCCTTCTGCCCGTATAATTCTCCCAAGAGGTAGCGGGATTCCGGGTTATCTGGTTTTTTGGCAATCGCCTTTTCAAACCATTCAATCGCTTTGTCAGTCTCGCCCTGCCGTTTATATAATTTTGCCGAGTTCATTTCGACCGACTGGGCATAAAGGTTCCCAGCCACTAAAGCCACCACCACCAGACTAACAAATAATGAAACAACGCGTTTCATCATCTTACTCCTTTCAGTTGAAAATGCCGAACGATAATTGTACAACCACTACACACAACCATAACCAGTAAACCAAAGAAATATAAATGAATTTGATTGGATACGCAAGGATTATTTTTACGCGCCAAGACGAGAAATTTTACGATACAGGCATTTGCAACTTCGCAAGATTTTGCGCATACGGCGAACGGATAACACCAGCCTCGGTGATGATTGCAGTGATCAAATCATTCGGCGTGACGTCGAAAGCGGGATTGTACACCGGCGCTGCCGAAGGCGCCGTGCGCCTGCCAAAACCTTCGGTAATTTCTTCCGCAGCGCGTTCTTCGATCGGGATTTCATGGCCGGTGTTAATTTTAAAATCAATGGTCGAGATCGGCGCGACCACATAAAATGGGACGCCGTGTTTTTGCGCGTTCACGGCCAGCGAATAAGTGCCAATTTTATTGGCCGTATCGCCATTACAAGCGATTCGATCGGCACCCACGACGCAGCAATCGATCTTC
>CAYUVM010000266.1:0-6618 GCA_964447935.1 uncultured Cytophagia bacterium
GATGCCAACGCCGGCGATCGCCGCATCGTGATGGCCACCGGCCCGTTTAGCATGGCGCTTGGCGATACGCAAGAAGTGGTGATCGCTTCGATTTCGGCGCTCGGCTCGGATCGTCTCTCCAGTATTTCCGTGTTGAAATTTTATGATCGTTTCGCGCAAGGGGCGTTTGACAATTTGTTTGAGCTGCCCAAAGCGCCCAACTTGCAGCGTTTAACCGCTTCCGAATTGGACGGCCAGATCGTGTTGAACTGGGGCGCTAATTTAGCGGAAGCGAGAAATACGGAAGAAACGGTGCAGAAGGGTTTTGCTTTTGAAGGGTACAACATTTACCAACTGCCGACTGCCGGCTCGCCGGTTGATCAAGGTGTCAAGTTGGGATCCTACGACTTGGCCAACGAAGTGACGGTGATCTCGCAAGAGACTTTCGATCCGCGTTCCGGTTTGATTCTCAATCTGCCGGTGCAGTTTGGCAGCAATTCCCATTTACGGCGCTCTTTCGTGGTTAGCCGCGATCAGTTGCGCGACCGGCCGTTGACCAACGGTCAACCATATTATTTTGGCGTCACGGCGTATAGTTACAATGCCGATCCGCTCGCCGCGTTGAAGACATTGGAAAGCCCGCCAGCCATTGTCACCGTCGTGCCCCAAGGCCCAAAGCCGGGTGTGCGTTACGGCGATAACTTGGGCGTCAACGTCGCCATTACTAAAGTCGGCGGATTCAGCGATGTCCGGTCACTACCGATCACTGTGGTCGATCCGGCCAAGACGAAAAATGCGGAATACTCCATCACCGTTGGGAAAAACTCCCAAAATGAATTGATGTGGACATTGCGCAATGTGACCGCCGCCCAAGATGTTTACACCAGCACCAATTTAGGCTCCGCCGATACCGGCGATCCGAATGATGATTTTCGCTTTCCAATCATCGACGGTTTGCTCCTCGCCGTGCAGCAAATCGCGCCGGGTATTATCGAAGACTCGACCAGGTTTATCAGCGGCACGCCGTGGCTGACTTCCGGCGGAAGCTTCAGCGCCGGCGCACCGGCCAATCACGATGGCTCAATCACCACCGGTGAAGACTTGGGCAATAATTATTTGGGCCAATTTCACTCGGCGTTCAATCCGCGTGAAATGGTTCCCGTCCTCTTAAAATTTGGACCGAGTCACAAACAAAAAGTGTATCGTCTGCGGCGAACCGGAACCGGAACCGCATATCTTATTCAAACCACGAATCCGACGCCGGAAATCAACGTGACGGCTTTTGATGTGACGAACCCAGCGGCTCCGCGCCAGTTGGCCATTTCTTGGCGCGACCAGAACAACAATGGCGTTTGGGATCCGCCGGTTGGTGGCGATGGTTTGGAATTTCTGTTCATTCACTTTCGCACGTATGACCCGGCCATGGCGCAGTTTGCGCATTCTGGCAATGGGCAAACGCCGATTGATAATGAATGCACGTCGAGCGCCAGCGCCGATATTATGTTTGGCACCTCGCTGGCTTTGGAGAGCGGACGGACGTTGAATGAAAGTGATATCACGTATAAAATTCGCCCAGCGCTGCGTTTGGCCGAAGGCGACAAATATATGTTCAGGACAGCCGGGCCATCATCTTCCCTGGAAGTCGCGAAGCAAGATGCCACCCAATTAATTAATTGTTTTCCGAACCCGTATTTCGGTATCAACAACTTTGAGCAAACCCAGTTTAATCGGTTTGTGACGTTCAGCCATCTGCCGGACAAAGCGATTATTCGCATCTTCAATTTGGCCGGGGTGTTGGTGCGAACGTTGACCAAGGGCATTAACGATGATAACACCGCGCAGTTTCTGCGCTGGAATTTGCAAAACGACGTCGGCCTGCCGGTGGCGAGTGGCATTTATGTCGCCCACATCGAATGCCCGGATTTGGGCGTGACCAAAGATTTGAAACTGGCGATTATTCAGGAGCAGCAATTCCTGCGGAATTTCTGACCTGCATTTTGACCGACTAAACCAAGGAGCTTACTCATGAAAGATAGAATCAAAAAGATGCTGGCGCTTCTGTTCGGCTTTGTGGTCATCGCCAATGGTGAAGCTATGGCGCAGGAAAATCGCGTCGGCACCAACGCGGCTTCGGAGTTGTTGATTCCCGTCGGCGCGCGCTACATCGGCTCGGGCGGCGCTGCCATTGCCGCCGTGGAAGGAATCGAAGCGATTTACTGGAACCCCGCTGGTCTCAGCCGTTCTTCGCATTCCGCCAACGCCATGTTTTCCTATATGCGTCACATTGCCGATATTAATGTCAGCTTTGCCGCAGTCAGCGCCAATTTTAGCGGCTTCGGCACGTTGGGTTTCAGCCTCAAATCTTTGGATTTGGGCGTCATCAACGTCACCACCGAAGACGTGCCAGATGGCAATGGCGCGACAATTAATCCGCAGTTTACCACAATCGGGTTGACTTATTCGCGAGCCTTGAGCGATCGCGTGCATGTCGGCGCGACCATGAATGTGATCAATGAAACCATTGATCGCGCCAGCGCCACCGGTTTCGCGCTCGATGCCGGCGTGCAGTATAGCGATCTCGGTCGGGTCAACGGTTTGAGTATCGGCGTCACCGTAAAAAATATTGGTCCGGCCATGCAATATGGCGGCAGCGGTTTGCTGCGGCAATCGCAGCCGGATAATATTGATCGCGGCTCTTCACCGTTGCAGATCGTCACCCAGAAAGATGAGCTGCCGACCGTCTTGGAACTGGGCCTGTCCTATGCGTTGCCACTCAGTAACGATGTCAAATTAAATTTGACCTCGATGTTTCAAGATAATAACTTTCAAGAGAACATCGGAAAATTTGGCGCCGAACTGAGCCTGCGCAATATGTTGTTCCTGCGCGGCGGATATAGTCTTTCGCCGGATACGCCGGATGATGCTGTTGGCAAAAGCGCTTATTTGTATGGCTTGACATTTGGCGCCGGCCTGCATCATGATTTTACTGGTCTCGGCGTCGATATCAACTACGCCTACCGGGCGCAGTCATTTTTTAGTGCCAGCAATGTGTTAACTGTGGCTTTGGGATTTTAAAGGTGAGCGCATAGCCAGCCATGCTGGTTATTGCCTTGCATTCAGGCCGCACGTTTTTCAATCCTCGCCAAGGGCTGGAGCTGTCTTCCAGTTCTTGGCGATTTATTATCATGTCTTTTGCAATTGGAAAGTTAAAATAGTCGAGGTCGCTTATGTGCTTTGCGGTCACGAAGAATAACAAAAAAAATTGGCGCTGGGCGCTTTTTATTCTCAGCTTGTTTTTCGCCTTTTCCGTTTTCAGCCAGGATGTTGTTAGCCTGAAACCGAGTATCGACCTCGCGCAATTTCAAGATAAAACCCATCAGACCTATTTAGAAATTTATTATGCAATTCCCGACGCCGCGATTAAATACGTACCGGCTAGCAATAGTAAAGAGGAGGCTTGCCAACTTTTGCTGTCGTTACAGGTTTATCGCGACCGGGCTTTGTGGGCTTCCAAAATTTGGAAGATTGAAAAATCTCGCCCTACCACCCTGTCACCCGAGTCACAACAATTAGTGGACGTTGTCAGCTATCTGCTGGATGGCCATGGACAATATCGCATGACCCTGCACGTCAAAGACTTGCAGCAAGCGAACCGCCTTGATAGCGCGAGTGCTGAAATTACCGTGCGCGACTTTAAGCCGGAAAAGGTCGAACTCAGCGATGTCGAATTGGCTTCGAGTATTAAACCCAGTTCTGCCGCGACTCCGAAAATTTTTAATAAACAACAACAGGAAATCATTCCTAATCCGACCGCGGTGTTTGGCGAACAAGCATCGCATCTTTACTACTATTTTGAAGCGTATCATCTAATTAAAAATGTTGTTGGAGAAAAATATAAAACATTCGCCCACATACAAAATGCTGATAACGAAATTGACGGCAACCTAGGGAAACCGATGCGCACGAAAAAGAAAGTCTTTGACGCCAGCGCGGAGATGGGACAGATCGATCTCGGCGCATTGCCTTCCGGAAAATATCGTTTATTTTACGGCCTGGCCGACTCCGCCGCGGCGGTGTTGGCGAGTCGCCACAAGGAGTTTTATGTTTACAATCCTGCGCGCACACTTGCTTCGCCTCCAATCGTTGCGGCAGCAAACATGTCCGGACCGCTGCAAGGCCTGAATGAAAAGGAACTGAACGAAGAATTTGCGCAAATGTTTTTTTTGACTTCGAAGGAGGACCGCAATTTTTACAAAAATCTATCCACGGCCCATGCGAAACGCGAGTTTATTGCCTCACTTTGGCAGAACGCCAGCGCCGAAGCGGCGTTAACGAGCAGCTCTTTTCGTCAACAATTTTTGACGCGCGCTGCTGAGGCGAATACTCGATACAAATCCCCGCTGCGGCCCGGCTGGAAAACCGATCGTGGGCGGGTTTTTATGCTGTATGGTCCGGCTAATCAAGTTGAGCGTTTTCCCAGTGGCACCACCTCTTTGCCGTATGAAATTTGGACCTATGATAATTTAAAAGGCCAGGGAGGTGTTATTTTTATTTTTGCGGATCGTACCGGATTTAACAATTACGAACAAATTCACGCTACGCTGCAAGGCGAGTTACAAGAGCCGGATTGGCAACGGCTCATCGCTCGCGGCAGCAGTGGTGAAAACATGAATGTTAATAATGTGCAACCTTGAGCGCTGTACGGCATTTCACCAACTTTTAGCCGGTTGCTGAAAAAAATTAAAACCGCCCCAATTGTCATTCCTGCGAAAGGGGGTCATAATTCTTTTGAATTTTTGAATGATGCCTGCACCGGAATGACATCAAAACTGAGATTTTCAATACCCTGTTAAGATTTATTTATTGAGCGGCCGATTGAGGCCGCTTTTTTTTGCCCATTTGAACAAAAAGCCGCTCCGACTGTCTTGTGAACTAAAACTAATTTAGCGAGGAGTTGTTTATGCGAAAAATGAGCGTGTTGGTGTTTTGTCTCTGTTGTAGCGCTTTCTCCGGTCGCGCCCAAAACTTAAATTTGAATGATTATTTGCGCCAGGCGCGGCAAGCTTACCAGGCGAAGGATTATTCGGCTTATTTCACGGCGATGCAAGCGGTGGTGCAATTACGGCCGGATAACCCTAACTTGAAATATAATTTTGCCGGCGCTAATGCCTTGGCCGGCAAGAACGACGAGGCTTTGCGTTTACTCTCTCAGCTCGCCGAGATGGGCTTGGTATATGATGCTGCCGCGGATGAAGATTTCACTTCGATCAAAGCGTTGGAAGCATATAAAAATATTCTCAAAAAATTTGACCAAAATAAAACACCCAATGGCTTTAGCACGGTCGCGTTCAAGTTGCCGGAGAAAGATTTGATCACAGAAAGTGTGGCGTACGACCCGAAAACCGAAACCTTTTATGTCAGCAGTGTGCACAAACGAAAAATAGTTAGCCGCAATAAAAAAGGAGAAATTTGGGATTTTGCGACACGCCAAGACGGCCTGTGGGCCGCGATGGGAATGAAAGTGGACGCCAACCGCCGTGTACTGTGGGTATGCAGTGCTGCGGTGCCAGAGATGCAAGAATATCAGAAAGCAGAGGATGGACGTTCCGGCGTTTTTTCTTTTGATTTAAAAACCGGGAAATCCATTAAACAGTATCTGTTGGCCAACGACGCGCAACCGCATGTCCTCGGCGATTTGACGCTCAGCGCCAAAGGTGAGGTTTATATTTCCGACAGCCAAACGCCAGCGCTTTACCGGATTTCTCCGGAAAAAAATGAATTAGAACTTTTTCTAACCAGTGATCTATTACGCTCGCCGCAGGGGCTGGCGTTATCAGATGATGAAAAATTTCTTTTTGTCGCAGATTATTCCGCCGGCCTTTTTGTGGTGGAGCTTGCAACCAAAATGATCAGTAAAATCAGCACGGCCGAAAATGTCGCGTTTACGACCGTCGACGGGATGTATTTCTACAAAAATAGTTTGCTGGCGATACAAAACGGTTTCAACCCGCAACGCGTCGTCCGGTTTTTTCTCAACAAAACATTTGATCGGATCGAAGGTTATGAAACCATCGCCGCCAATCATCCTGATTTTAATGAACCAACGTTGGGGGTGCTGGTGAAAAACAATTTCTATTTTGTCGCGAACAGCCAATGGGGCAGTTTCAATAAAGATAAAACGATTTTTTCGTTGGATAAATTGCAAGAGCCTATCATTTTGCAAACTAAACTTGAGAAAAAATAAGCTGCCCTCGCGATGAAACCGCCAGTGAAAAGTGCGAAAATTTTCTCGCCCACGGCAACCTTGCCTTTATTTACTCGTATGAATGTACATTCTGTTCAGATTGTGCCGCCAATTTTTGCAGCATTTTTTGACTAAATAGGTTGCCATTCCAAGCGCGAAGAGGAATCTGCTGCTAATAAGATTCCTCTTCGCTTATCGGAATGGCTTACTCATACATCGAAAAAGCGCTGTACAATCCCGGCCCGAAAATAAAACTTTCTCCGCATCGGATTCGTCTTTATTGAAAAGTGATGCCTGATTGTCAGCATTGTCGTAAATTTTAGGAGTACATGTTATGTAGGAGCTGCAAGAGAAGCAGTTGCGTTTTAACAAAAATGAAATCACTACAGTCATTG
>CAYUVM010000267.1:0-6612 GCA_964447935.1 uncultured Cytophagia bacterium
CCAAAGCCACCATCCGGTGTATTCCGCGTGAAACGACAAACCACCAGTTGGCGGCGGAAGGCAAATGCCTGCTGTGCGGCGGAGCTGCAAAAGAGCAGGTGGGTATTGCCAAAGCGTATTAATGGAGTGCGACACTCGCTTTGCATCAGGTTATTCGCCAGCACTCCACTATTTAATGAGAGAGTACAACGACATGAAGTCGAGTTTTTTGTTCGTTGAAAAGTCAAACTTTTCAGAGGAGGAAGAGTGAGGAAATCCTTGTTTGTAACGGTGCTGTTGACCATTGCCTGCGGCCTGATGTGGATTGTGTTTTTGGCCGCTGCTCGGCGCAGCCCGGTGCTCGAGGTCGGTGACATGGTACGCATCGCGGGCGGCGAATGGAGTGATCCGACGCAACCGGATCGTAAAAGAGTGATTCAGCCGTTCTTGATTGACAAATGCGAAGTCACCAATGCGCAATATGCCCGCTTCCAGCCGGAGCATACGTTTCCGGAACATCAAGAAGATTTTCCGGTGACCGGCATCACCTGGGAAGAAGCAACGGCTTACGCGAACTGGGCCGGCAAGCAATTGCCGACCGAAGCCGAATGGCTGATGGCTGCGGGTGCCACGAACCTGACAGATGTTCAACGTTATCCCTGGGGCAAGGAAAAGCGAGTGGTCAATTTACAGGATGCGAAAATCTGCCAGAAAGTCGGCACTTATCGCGAGAATTATAGCCCGGCGGGCTGCTACGATATGGAAGGCAACGTGTGGGAATGGACCAGCGACGATGCGCCGATTATGCTTGCCTCCAATCACGATTCAACCGTTGCGGCCACCGCCAAAATTTTAAAAGGCGGCTGGGGGCAATCGAAAAGAGCGGTTGTGCCAGCCAATCTTGGCGAACGGCTTACTTTGCCGCCGCAGCAAACTTTAGCCAATGTCGGCTTTCGCTGCATTCGCCGCTTGCAACCTGGGCACAACCAATAAATCGGCGCTGATTAAAAACTTCGCCCGGGTTGGCAAATTCGGCCCGGGCTTTTTTTATCCGTCAAAAATTATTGCAGCATCTTTGCAATAAAAGTATGATCCGTTCTCGGCGAATAAGCCCACTGTGTGTACAATCTAAGGGTGTAGATTATAGCGTTAAGTTCTGAGAACTTACATCATTTTGAACATACAGCGAGCTTAACCGTGAATGAAAATTTCGTGGAAAAATTGACAACTGTTTCCGAGCCACGAAAGCCAGCCTCTTCAAGCTTTTCAGGGCCAAATGATCCCGCCGCGCGGGATGAATCCGCTGCTGCCACGGCGCTCCTCAATCGGGCTGATGAGGGAAAGTCGGGCCATCCTGCGGAAGTAATAAATCGGCGGGACTCGGCAAACGGGTCTCATCATGTTGTTGCCGCTACGGCGGCCTTACCGAACACTTTCGACGCCGGCGACGAGACGATATTTCGCACCGGCTACGTTGCCATTATCGGTCAGCCCAATGTCGGCAAATCGACGCTGCTGAATGCCTTGTTGCATTTTAAATTGTCGATTGTTTCACCGAAACCGCAAACCACGCGCAAGCGCATTCTGGGCATTTTGAACCGGCCGCACAGCCAAATGGTGCTCTTTGATACGCCGGGAATTTTGGAGGCGCATTATCGGCTGCAACAGGCGTTGGTGCGGGCGGCATTTCAAGCCATGAAGGAAGCGGATGTGCAAATCATGATGGTCGAACCGTCCGCGCCCTTGCCGGCCGATCTCGCGATTCTGAATCGTCTGGCCGACACCGGTAAGCCGATTTTGGTGGTCATCAACAAAATTGATACGGTCCCCAAAGATCATCTGCTGCCGATCATTCAGGCTTACCAAAGTAAAGCGAATGTCAAAGAGATCGTGCCGATTGCCGCGTTGCACGAAGACGGCGTCGTGCATCTGGCCGAGGTTATTGAAAAATATCTGCCTGAGCAGGAGCCGTTCTACGACACCGAACAGGTCACCGATCATCCGGAGCGATTTTTGGCGGCGGAGATTGTCCGCGAGAAAATTTTTCTGCGTTACGGCGAGGAAATCCCCTATTCGACCAGCGTGCAGATCGAAGAATTTGTCGAGCGGCCCGGCCACAAAGATTATATTCGTGCCATCATTTATGTCGAACGCGAATCGCAAAAAGGCATTCTGATTGGCAAAGGCGGTCAAGCGCTCAAACAAGTAGGCAAGCTGGCCCGTGAAGAAATGGAACAATTGATTGGCCGCCCGGTCTATCTTGAGCTTTTTGTCGCCGTCAAAGAACGTTGGCGCGAGCGCGAAGTAGAATTGCGTAGTCTTGGCTACTTGTGAAGAACAAACCGCAAAAAGCAAAAGGCAAAAAAGCAAATGACGTCGGTTGCCTTTTGCTCTTTTCTTTTTGCTTTTTTCTGTCCATATGAATTCTCCCGTTTCCAGATCGCCGCGCGAGTGGCCCGAGCCGCCGGATTATGATCAAACACCTCCGCTGGGAAAAAGAATTTTGCGCCATCGCCTGACCGGGCTAATGGCGGTTTTTCTGTTTGGTTTTTACATCTACGCCAGCAACGGCGCGCCCTGGATGAAGCGTTTAACGATGGGCATGTTGTTTTGCGGGCTGATTTACGTGCGCGACGACTCGCCGTCGGGACGTTGGGTGACCATCGGCATCATCGCGATTGGCACCTTGCTCACGCTCTTGTTGCCAGTGCTCGGCTTCGACGCCGATTGGCTGCGCCGCAGCTATTGAAATTTTTGCATGAAAAGCCCCGAAGCGCTTCGGGGCTTTTGCTATTTAGGAATGCCGATAAAATAGCGTATTCAAGTGATCGTCATGTCCAGTGTTTTAACGGGTAGGCTAAAAATTGAATTCCCGCTCAAAGCGCGCGGAAATGACAGATGCGTGAAAAGGGAAATTATTTTATCGTCGTCCCTTATTAAAAATGAATAAATCCACTTCATGAACCGGAGGCAGGGATGCCCAAAATTCGCCATGGGATTTATTTTGTTCTCTTGTTAGCTCTATTGAGCTGCAGCGAGAAACCGCAAAACAATAACGCGGGAACACCTCAGACTGCGGCCGCCGACCTCAGCAGCGATGTCGTTCAACTTATAGAGCGCTTTCTCGCTGATTCCGCCCAAACGCGGCTGGTGATCTTGCTGTCGCCTACCTGAGGCCAGTGCCGCGACGGCGCCCGGGTGGTGCAAAGTGATATTCTCGCTAAAATAAACTCTTCGCAGCTTTCGGTGTTTGTGGTTTGGCTGCCAATCATGGATTCGGACAGCTATCAACACGCCCAGCAAGCTCAGGCTCTGGTTTCTGATTCGCGCACCCGGCATTGGTGGGACGGCCGTCTCGCGCTTGGTCGAGGCTATCGTAGAATTTTGCCGCTGGGAGCCGAGTGCAAATTCGCCTGGGATGTTTACTTGCTTTATCGTCCCGGCGATAAACGTTTTCGCTACACGCTGCTGGAAGACGGCAAAAAAGGCTGGATGCCGCCGGCGCCGGACTTTTGGATGCATCAATTGAGCTGTATGACGCGAGAGCAATATTTTGACAGCAAAATTCTACGTGAAAACATTGAAGCGATGCTCGCTTGGAATGTCGCGGCCCGCTAACCTTGGAGCCGTGGCGTTTTAGACCAGAACCCTCCACGCCGTTAAATTTTTGTCATGCCAAATGCGGGCACCGTTACAAAAACGGCTGTGCCCAAAGCTTTTGGCTGGGAGCCTGCAAAATTACAAGGCCTTGGCAGTAATGATAGGGATTCTTTTCTCATTTATGGGGTGCAATTTCGTAATTATCGCGGGTATTCTTTTGGGGAAGTTATCCGCGCGATTAATTTTACGTATTTACAGCGCCCGTTTGTACTAATAATACTATAGATCAAACCCGCACACGAGGATGTGACTTCATATAGGGCTTGCCAGGAAGGCCAATGGCCGGCGGCTTTGCCCACAATTCCAAAAGTTAGGCGCTCCAGACATGACGACCCTGGTTGCCCACCGATGATTTAATTCACTGATGCGGCGCACGGCAATTTACCGGAATGTAGATCAGCCATGAGCAAGCCAGCCCAAAGCTCGCGACGAACGTCGGCTAAGTTTTTACAACGCTTGTTTCCTTCTCGGCGCGGAACGGAAGAAATGCCTACGCGCGGTCGCCAAAAAACGCCCATCAAGAATTTCACCCCCCGCCGCCGCATTCGCATTCTTTTCTTCTCCACCTGGGGTAGTGATTACCGGCAATTTGATTTTAGCGCCAAACGCTTTGGCAGTCTGCTCGCCGGCTTCATTCTCGGCATTGGTTTGCTCGCGTTGGGCGCCAGTCACGGCGTTAACTATTTAGTGCAGGAATACCGGCTCGCCGCTTTTATTGAAGAACACCAAATTTTGCTGAGCCATCTCAATCAAACCGAAACCCGCGCCCGTAATTTATCCCGCCGTCTCAATGGTAGTGATGAAGATGGCACTGCGGAGTTGACGTACCAGGGCGAAGCTGCAGAGTTGCCGGCTTTGGTCAATGCGCCTGAAAACGATAGCGCGGTCACCAAACTTTCGAGCCGGCCTGCAACTGCCGGCGCCAAACGCGGGCCATTCGGCCTGGCCTGGACCGACAACACAGTTGCAACCGAAGAGAACGAACAAAGCTTTTATGGACAGGGGGGCGGGGCTTATGTGGATGACGAAGACAATATTCATCCCGCGCGTCTCAATGCTGCACCGGACCAAGTTGCTGCGGCATCGGTAGTGCCGGAGATGAATCTTGCTTCCGAAGAGGAATCAAATTCCGGCAACGATTTGCTGTCACAATTGGAAAAAAACTTATCAAAAACGCAGGCGTTGCAGCGCACGATTATGACGAAATTTGAAGTGCGCCGCAAGCAACTGGAACATATTCCCTCGATTAAACCGCTGCTCACCGGCCGGATCACCGATTTCTTCGGCAAGCGCACTGATCCGTTTGTCTCCCGCACGCGCCATCACAAGGGGTTGGATCTCGGCGCCCCGAACGGCACCGAAGTGTTTGCGCCGGCCAACGGCGTCATTGAGTTTGTCAAAACCACCTATCGCCGCAAATCCGGTTATGGCAAAGCGGTGGTGATCGATCACGGCTACGGCGTCAAAACGTTATACGGACATCTTTCCGCCGTCAAAGTCAAGGTCGGGCAAAAAATCGAACGCTGGGATCTCATTGGCCTGGTCGGCGAAACCGGCCGCGCCACCGGCCCGCATTTGCACTACGAAGTTTGGGTGGACGGTGAAACCTGCGATCCGCTGCGGTTTATTTTGAACAATTAGATCGTGGATTTTACCCGCCGCTGTAAAGGCAGTTTCATAAACCGGCTGCGTAACAGAATTTATGGCCGCCCCACGTAAATCGTTCCTTCCTTCATCACAAACCACGCTTTTTTCATTATTGGCGCAGAGCGATCAACCAAGTTTTAATAACATCTCCCACTGCTTCTCCGTCACTGGCATCACGGAAAGCCGCGGGATGCGCACGAGATCGAAGTCGGCCAGGCTTTTTTGCTTTTTGATTGCAGCCAACGGCACGGGCTGCGGCAGGCGCTTTTTCGGTTTGAGATCGAACACGACGAGTTTTGGATCGTTTTGCTTGGGGTCGGGATAAGCATTGCTGGTGATCTCGGCGAGGCCGATAATTGCTTTCTCGTCGCCGGAATGATAAACCAGCGCGAGATCGCCCTTTTTCATGGTGCGAATGTTTTTGAGCGCCGCGTTGCTGCTGACGCCATCCCACACGGCTTTGCCGTCGCGTTCAAGATCGGCGAAACTGTAGGTGGAAGGTTCGGTTTTAAGAAGCCAACGATTTGACATAATGACTCCACTGTGAAGAAGGTGAAATTTGCGATATGGCTTTGCGAGGTAGACGCGTTGAAAGGTAATAAAAAATTTTCCGCGATGCCAGAGAATATTGCATTCGTTTTTTCGCGCGGTTTGGAATTGCAAAAAGTTTAGAGCCGTGGCCAGTTAGTCTGTTACAAGTGGTATCTTTGCAAAAAAAGCAAAGACTTTTCAATACCGAGAAAACCGAGTCAACAGAGATTGCAAAGCCAAAGAGGGTTCCAAGTATTATCGTCTCTGTTTGCTCCGTTTTCTCTGCGTTTAATCTCTTTTGGTTGCGGCTCGTCCGCGTTAGAGATACCGATTAAGTAATTTATCCATTTGCTCGTCATGCTTGAGCACTTTAGTCGGTTTTAAAAACTGGGTTCCCGTCCAAAGCACGCGGAAATGACATCCCCGATGAAATGAGCAAACTGTTTAATCAACGATTTTTACAAGCCGGTAACACTCCGCCGAACGTTCCGCCACCGGCGGATTACGTTTTCTCTCGAAGATTGAGGCATAACAATTATGGCTTGCTTTTCTTGCGGTAAGAATCTATATTAAATAAATCTTATTCGAGTTTAAAAATGGCCTGGCGCGAAGCCGGTCCGGGGCAGGATTGCCGTGCGGACGGCTCAGGTACAAGCTCATGTGATTTAGCATTCCGATTTTTTTAGAGGGTTTAAAAAAGAAATCGGGGCGACAGCAAAACGTTGCGAGACCGCTATGAACCAGAAACCGAATGGACGCAGCGCTTCGGAAGAGCTTACCTTCAGCCAGCGTCTG
>CAYUVM010000268.1:0-6594 GCA_964447935.1 uncultured Cytophagia bacterium
TTGTTGAGTGGCAGCGCCATCGTGCAGGCGCCGATCTCCGGTCGCGGCGCGTGGTTGCTCTCGTTGCGGCGTTCATACACGGATTTTATTAAAAGCGGGCTTTATGATAAAATTTATGCTTCGATTACCGGCCAAAATAAATCCGGCGCCGGAACCACGACGCCGAACAATGCTGGCCCGGGTGACGGCCCGCAGGGCTTGCAAGCCCTCACGACGACGCCGGATTTTTATTATTATGATTTGAACAGCAAATTGTCCTATGCCCTCTCCGGCCGCGATCGCGTCGCTTTGAGTTTTTATAGCGGCCGTGACAATTTGGATCAATCGCAGGATTTGGGCAATCTGCAATTTCGCCGCAACGGCCCACCGAATGCCGGACAAGCGCCGCAGCAAGTTGGCTCGGAGAACCTCACTGCATGGGGCAACCTTGGCGCGAGCGGCAACTGGTCGCGTGTGTGGAGCGATCGACTGTATTCGAGCTTGTTGGCAGCGTATTCGAATTATTCCAGCGACAGCCGTCGCGGTTTGAATGCCGGCGGCGATAACGCCAACACAATTTTTCGCGCTTTCGGCTCGTCGGAAAAAAACGAGGTGCGCGATCTGACGCTGCGCTTCGATAATGAGTGGCAATTGCATCGGGCGCATCGGTTGGAATTTGGCACGTGGCTGTCGCGCACGAATGTCGAGGTGGCGTTTACCGCCAACGATACGATTGATATTCTCACGCGCGACAATGAAGCCGAGCAAGCGGCCTTTTATTTGCAGGACAAATGGCAAGTGTTTCGGCCCCTGGAGTTGACGCTCGGCTTGCGCGCGACCAATTATAAACCGACGCGAAAGACTTACTACGAGCCGCGCGCCTCGTTGCGGTTGAATTTGCGGCGCGGATTGTCGCTCAAAGGTGCGTGGGGCGAGTATCATCAATTTGTCAATCGTGTCACCAACGAAAATGTTTTGGAAGGCAATCGCGATTTTTGGCTTTTGGCCGATGAACGATTGCAACCAAGCTTCGCCGAGCACAAGATTCTCGGCGTAACGTATGAGAATTTTGATTATATTTTCGATATCGAAAGCTATCATAAGAATCTTGACGGCGTCGCGGAGTTTTCGCAGCGCTTTCGGCGCTCGCCCGAACAGCGCGCAGAAGATCTTTTTTTTCTCGGCACGGGCGTGGCAAAGGGCGTCGAATTTTTGGCGCAAAAGAAAACCGGCAAGCTGAACGGGTGGGCGAGTTACACATTGGCGAAAGTGGAGTATCAAATTTCCCCTTTTAATAACGGTGCGCCGTATCCTGCGAATCAAGATCGCCGGCATGAGGTCAAGTTAGTGGGTAATTATGGTTTCGGCAAATGGAATCTCGCCGCGACATGGGTGTTGGCCTCGGGCGCGCCATACACGGCGCCGGAATCGCAATACGCGATCAAATTGCTGGACGGCAGCACGCGCAGTTATATTCACGTCGGCGATAAAAACGGCAATCGCCTGCCCGCTTATCATCGTATGGATGTCAGCTTCTCCCGCAAATTCAACAACGCCTGGCTCGATTGGGATTTGGGAATTTCGGTGTTCAATGTGTACGATCATAAGAATGTTTGGTATCGCGAGTATTTGTTGGATACGAACCCCGTGGTCGTGCGCGAAGTAACGACGCTGGGTTTTGTGCCGACGGTAACGTTGCAGGCGAATTTGAGATAAAGTCATTGGGTCAGCGGGCCCGAAGTGCGAAATCCGAGGTCATTTACTTCAAAGCGTAATTTAAAATGAAAAATTTTTTCTTCTTCAGCATCATCGCGAGTTTCTCCGTATTGAGCGGCTGCGATACCGACTCGCCACTGCTGCCGGAAAATGAATCGCTCGTCGTCCGCGCTTATCTTTATGCCGGGGAGCCCGTCACCGACGTGCAAGTGACCACGACGTTTGGGTTGACTGCGGATGATACCACCGGACAGCCCATCAACAACGCCACGGTGACGTTGGAAAAAACCGGCAAAATTTATCTACTCAGCGCCAGTAGCGGTGACAGCGGTTATTACCATTATGCCGGCAATGATTTGACGGTGAATACGGGTGACGCATTCAAAATTGCCGTGGCGCATAATGGCAAAACAGCGACCGCGGAAACCATTATCCCTTTGCCGCCCCGCCAGCTCACGATTTCAAAAAATGAGTTGTTGGTGAATACGAGCACGCCATTTGACACTTCATCATTAACCCTTAATTGGGAGGCTGAAGAAACATTTTATTTTGTTGTGATAGAAAATTTGGAGGCCTCACCCACACCGATCAATCCCACGCCTTTCCCCGGCGGACCGCGCGGACAGTTCCGCTCTTTTCGCTCCCGCCCGATTCGAGAGAGCAGCTACAGCATCCGGCGTTTCGATTTGACTTATCTCGGCGAGCATCGCGCAAAGGTTTACAAAGTCAATCGCGAATATGCCAATTTGTATGCGTTTGGCCAGCAAGACTCGCGCAATCTAAATGAACCCGAGACCAATGTTAAAAATGGATTAGGCGTGTTTGCGGGTTTTAGTAACACCGAAGTCAAGTTTCGGGTTGTGAAACAATAAAAGATACGGTCGCGATTCTATATAAGCAATGGGTTGCTTCGTTGTTAATTGAACGAAGCAACCCATTTTCGTTTTGGCGAAAAAATTACGCCGGTGGAATTGGGGGCCCAAAACTCAATTTCCTCGTCATTTTATGGCGAATTCTGCTGTGCTGCGGCCAGCCATTTTGAACTAAACCGTACAAATGGCAAAATTAAAACGTATGTTCACCTTGCATCAATGCAAAAAATTCTTATATTTAACGAGGTTTATTCCTTTCCCTCATGGTGGCACATCGGTTGTAAAAGATAAAGCCAGAAGCAACTGACATCGACAAATAACCAAAGTTTTAACAACGATCCGAGGAGGACAAAACTATGCAAGCGTTACGTTTTACCCTGGGCCTGCTGTTCTGCGGCGCGCTCATCAGTTGTTCGTCGGTCACGGTCAAATCTGATTTCGACGCCAACGCGAGTTTTGCGACGTATAAGACATTTGATTTTATGCCCCATCCCAGCGGCAATCCGTTGAATAACAAACGGATTGAAGCTGCGGTTGAACAGCAGTTGGTTGCCAAAGGCATGCAGAAACAAACTGCGGGCCGGCCGGATTTGCTCGTGGCGTATCACACGAATGTCAAAGACAAAATCGATGTGGACACGTATGGCTATCGTTACGGCCGCTACGGGCGCCGCGTCGGTACGTACACCACCGTGCAAAAATACCAGCAGGGCACGATCGTGGTGGATTTGGTCGATGCCAAAGAGAAGGAGCTCGTTTGGCGTGGCTGGGCGAAGGGCGAAGCCAGCGATTCCGTTTCCAAAGAGAAAATCGACGACACGATTGTGAAGATTCTCGAAAAGTATCCACCTCAATAACTCTTGCTCATCATCCTGCTCATACTCTTACTCGATTTTAAAATATCAACAGCGAGTAGGAGTATTAGAAAGAGTACGAGTAAGCGAATCGAAAAAATTATTAACCCAATCAAGGAGAACCATGAAACCCAAGACCAGCATTCTCGCAGCACTCTTCTGTGCTATCAGTCTGGTGAGCAGTTCCGTTTTTTCGCAAGACGTCACCGTCGTCGCGCCAAGCTCGGACGCGGCGGACGGGTTGGATCTGCAAGCCGTGGCCGAGCTTTTCAAAGACGCCAAGGATTTGGAAGAGTTTGAAAAATCGCTCAATGATCCGGAGATCGGCGTCAACAATCTCGATCTCGACGATAACGGTGACGTGGATTTCATCCGCGTGATGGAAGAAGCCTCAGACGACGCGCGTGTAATCGTGTTGCAAGTGCCGCTCGGTGAAAATGAGTTTCAAGATGTCGCCACCATTGAAGTGGAGAAAAAGGGCGAGGAAGATTACGACATGCAAATTCGCGGCAACGAAGTCATTTACGGCCCCGATTACTACATCACGCCGGTAGAAGTGCATTTTCATCCGTGGCCGATCTTCGGCTGGATGTTCCGGCCGGCGTATCATCCGTTTCGCTCGGCATTCTATTTCGGCTTTTATCCGGGCTGGTGGCATCCGTGGCGCGCGGTGCACGTGAATGTTTATCGCACCCGCACGGTTCGCTTCACCACGCGCACGACGTTTCATGTCACGCACGTGACTCGCGTCACCAGAGTGACGAAAGTGAATTATCACGCGCATTCTTCCACACTCGTGAAAAAGCAGACACACGTCACGCGCGGCGGCCATGAGAGAACCACGACGGTTAAGGCCGGCAAAGTCGAAGTGCACAATCCCAAAACCGGCAAAGAAACCACGGTGAAAGGCGTGAAGAAAACCACGAAGACCGAGCACGGTACGAAGACGACGGTGAAAGCGAAAAAGACGACACGCGAAAAACCAAATAATTAGCCATAAAACGTCATTCGTAAGGCGTCAAGCCGGATTTGCAAACCACCAGATCATTCTCCTGCAAGTCCGGCTTTTTTTAAGAGTCAAATTCAAATCGAAGGAGGAAGTAACATGAAACGCTTCACGCAAATTTGCTTGTTGCTGATGGCGCTGTGTTTCGCACTGGCGGCCCAAGCGCAAAAGACGGACAAAGCCAAAGCCAAACCCAAACCCAAACTTGCCGTGCTCCCTTTTCAGAATAAGGCCGGCAACACGTGGTGGTATCACGGTGGCGCGCAGGCGGCGCAAGATGTTTTCGTCACTGAATTGACGAAGGCGATGCAAGATGTTTTTGTCACTGAGCTCATGAGCGCCAAAAGGTTTAGTGTTATGGAGCGCAAGGAGCTTGAGGCCACGGCAGCCACTCAGCAGCTCACGCTCTCGGGTGACATCGACCCGGCGACCGCCGTTAAACTGGGCAAAAGCTTGGGAGTCAACTACCTTTTAACCGGCGCTGTCACCGAGTACGGTAATACAGATGTAAGTGGTGGCGGTTCCACAAGCAGAAAAACATTGACGGTGGCTTTGAGCGCCAAATTGATTGACACGAGCACCGGCGAAATTGTTTGGGCCGATGAGGCCCGCGATGTGCAGCAAATTAGTGTTAGCGGAGTCGGCGGCGGCGTGGACGATGTGCGCGTGTTTAAGAAAACCGTGAGGCCGTGCGTAAAGCGATTGATCAAGAAATGGCGCGCGTCGAAGTTTTTTGATATTTTTGTTGGTGATGAATTATAGTTTTGAAGTGACCCGCGGTAAACTGCAAAGCCGGACTTGTCAATTAACCAATAAAGCAAGTCCGGCTTTTTTTAGAACCCAGCAAAATGCTGAAGTGAATAACGAGTACGGTGCGAACATGAATCGTCACTATTCTTTAATTTGCATTTGCGTGCTTGGGCTGGCGGCCACGAGTGCGCTGAGTCAGAATTGCTCTCAGGCCACGGTCGGCTTCACGCCGCTAACTGAGTTGGGCGCCGGTATATACAAAAATTATGCTGGCGGCCTTTATCCTCAAGGCAGCAATCTCATACCGCCTGCACATCTCGCGACGGGTTTGTCACTCGCAAGGCAAATTTTGCCGAGAAATTCCTCGGGAACGGTGGATTCTATCAATGGCAAAATCGTTTTGCTATCTATCGGCATGTCAAATGCTACACAGGAATTTTCCGTTTTCAAAAGCCTCGCGGATGCGGACGCGATGAAGAACCCGAAGCTGACGATTGTGGATGGCGCCCAAGGAGGACAAACAGCCGCGATCATTTCTGATTCCACCGCTAATTTTTGGAGCGTGATCGATCAGCGCTTGCGCAATGCCAACGTCACACGCGCGCAGGTGCAAGTAGCGTGGATCAAAGAAGCGGATGCGGGGCCAACGCGCGCGTTTCCGGTGCATGCGCAGATTTTGTCGGGTGAAATGGAGAGCATCGCGCGAATTTTGAAAGCGAAATATCCGAATATAAAAATCGCCTACTGGTCAAGCCGGATTTACGCGGGCTACGCGACGACAACGTTGAATCCCGAACCATTTGCCTACGAGAGCGGTTTTGCGGTGAAATGGCTGATCGAAAAACAAATCAACGGTGACACCACATTGGCCTTTGCCGGCGCCCGGCCCAAAGCGCCGTGGTTGGCTTGGGGACCATATTTGTGGGCAGATGGAACGAAACCTCGCGCAGATGGCCTGATTTGGGAATGCCGCGACTTTCAAAATGATGGCACGCATCCCGCGCCATCCGGCCGCACCAAAGTTGCGAATCTCCTGCTGGCTTTTTTTAGGACGGAAGTCACAGCTACTTCGTGGTTTCTCAAAAAGAATACGACCGGCATCGATGCAACTTCGCATCAGCGTCCTAAATTTTTTCGGCTCGAACAAAATTATCCGAATCCGTTTAACCCCAGCACCGTCATCAGTTTTCAGTTGCCGATGAGTAGTTACGTAACATTAAAAGTATTTGATGTGAATGGCCGCGAAGTGACGAAGTTGGTGGATGGCAACCTCGAAGCAGGAACTCATACCGTAACGTTGGTGCCGCGGGAGACAACCTCCGGCCTTTATTTTTATAAAATCAGCGCAGGTAAATTTTCACAAACGCGAAAAGCGATTATGCTAAAATGAACTTCGTTTTTGGAGAAAAAATTTCAT